>JAGVKI010000023.1 GCA_020050695.1 Alphaproteobacteria bacterium
GTCGCCAGCACATGGCTGTAATTTTTTGCCAGCGACGCAACAAGCGGCGCAATATTCTCCGCCAGCGGCCATGCATAATGCGCCGCGTCCGACACCAGCACTTTACTTACGCCACCAATAGCTGCCGCCGCCTGTGCTGCTGCGCTGCAATTGCTGCCAGCTACCAATAGATGGATTTCACCACCAATCTGCGTAGCCGCCGTTACGGCGCTGCGCGTAGCGGGAGAAAGGCTCTGGTTATTATGTTCTGCGATAACTAAAATCATATAACGCGCACCTCATTTTTCAGCTTATCTACCAGTTCTTCAACCGATGCCACTTTCGCACCGCCCTTGCGTTTCTTCGGCTCTTCCACTTTTTGCAGACTGCTGCGCGGCGCGGTATCCACGCCCAGTTCAGCCACCGTCATTTTCGCCAGCGGCTTGCTGCGCGCTTTCATGATATTTGGCAATGTTGCATAGCGCGGTTCGTTCAGGCGCAAATCCGTGGTGACTACCGCCGGGAGTTTCAGCTTCACCGTAACCAGCCCGCCGTCGATTTCACGCGTTACTAATGCGCTGTCATTTTCCACCACCAGCTTGGAGGCAAACGTTCCCTGCCCCCAGCCAAGCAAACCCGCCAGCATCTGGCCAGTCTGATTGCAATCATCATCAATGGCCTGCTTGCCGGTAATCACCAGCTGCGGCTGCTCTTTTTCTATCACTGCTTTGAGTAATTTGGCAGCGGCCAGTGGCTGTATCTCGCTATCGGCAGCCACATGAATGGCACGGTCCGCACCAATGGCAAGCGCCGAGCGCAGCACTTCCTGCACGCTGTCGGCGCCTATGGATACGGCGATCACTTCGGTGGCAATCCCTTTTTCTTTCAGACGCACGGCTTCTTCCACGGCGATTTCATCAAACGGGTTCATCGACATTTTGACATTGGCTGTCTCCACACCTGAACCATCCGCCTTCACGCGAATGCGTACATTGTAATCAACAACACGTTTAACTGCGACGAGGATTTTCATGAGGTTTCTTTTGAATTATGGTTAGAAGTCTAGCTGTTAGCAAGTAGTAGCACAGGTTAAAAAGGCCTTCTAGCTATTTATTGTTACCTGTTTATTCCGGGTTCCCATAGCACATCGAGCGCGCCGTTATTATTGGCGGCGCGTGCCAGCACAAACAGGAAATCCGACAGGCGGTTCAAATAGCGGATCGCAACCGGATTAATCACTTCACGCTCAGCTGCAGCGCAGGCCACACGCTCGGCGCGGCGTACAATAGTGCGCGCCAGATGCAGGTGCGCGGCAAACGCCGTTCCGCCAGGAAGCACGAAGGATTCAAGCGCAGAGAGCGATTCATTGATGGCATCAATTTCCTGCTCAAGGCGCGTTACCTGCACGTCGGTAATGCGCAGCGCTTTATCCTGCTCATCATCCATCACCGTGGCAAGGTCAGCGCCCAGGTCGAACATGTCATGCTGTATGCGTTTTAAATACAGGTCATGCGCATTGTCTTTGCAATGCAGGCGCGCAATACCGATAGCGGAATTGGCCTCATCCACATCGCCATAGGCTTCAATGCGTATATCGTATTTCGGGCGGCGCTCCCCGCCAACCAGGCCGGTATCGCCACTATCACCCGTACGGGTATAAATCTTGTTCAGTTTCACCATGTCTATTTGCTCGACGCATATAAGAATACCAGCAGCAACACGGCCATGCCCTGAAGCGATACACGCATCATCATCAGCTTATTGGCGTAGCGTTTATTGGCTTCACCGCCTGCGCCCATCAGCACGACGCCCGCAATGAGCACGCCAAGGGTAGCTAACATAAATAAAATAATAAGAACATTACCAATGGACATGTAAGTCCTCCTTACGGTTTAAAGCAGCATTATGCCCCCGGTCGACGGCACTAGCAACAGCGGATTTCACCAATATTTACAGGGGATTGATTAGTGATCTGCTGGCGGTTCAGGGGATATTTTGCCATTTGCCCGGATCTGCGCAATCCACTGCTTCAGATATGGCTCAACTATACTGGCCGCTTTCTGGTGACCAGACGTATTCCAGTGCGTTTCGCCGCGTATGTAAAAGCGTGCATTATCGACGAGGCCAGTCGTGGCCACCACCGGTATACCCAATGGGCCCGCCTGCTGCTTGAGCAATGCAAGATAAGGGGCGCTCTGGTATGAACTTGGGCGGTTATCAATACCATAAATGGCAAAAGGGACGTGCTGGCTGTCCAGCTTATCTTTCATAAGCTTCAGCAATGCGCCGGTAATTTTTCCTGCTTCCTGTACGGCAGGTGCATCAGGCCGGTTATGCACCAGTTCATCATTGTACGCTTTGAGCCCTTCAATACGAGGCGCATGCTTTTCCAGATCACTGAACAGGTATTTAAACAGCGCAGGGTTCTCTTTTTTAAGGGTGAAGTAAAATAGCCTGCCAAGCGCAAAATTAGTGATAAACGGCTTGGAGCGCTTATGGGCAAACGCACTGTATTTACGGTAATCCGGTATAGGGTATCCCAGTATCTCAAGCTTCCCACCACGTAGCAATGCATAGGGGCGGTAGGTTTCCAGTTCCAGGTTGGTGCCTACATTGAAATCATTATGAAGCGTAAAGGAAAGCAGCACCAGGTCAGGCTTGTACGACAGCACCTGATCCAGCATCAGGTAATATTGCACCGGCGCATACCCAATAACCGAGAAATTGATCACCTCAATATCAAGCTGCTGTTCTAATAATTCCGTGTAACGCTGCGGCGCTTCAACACCCCATCCCCACGTAAGAGAATCGCCCAGCACAACCACACGGAAACGCTGCTTGGGGCCAACAGGCTCATCACGCATACCGTCCTGATTAATGGAGATATGCGTTTTAAATACGTCCGTTTCAAATATGCCTTCAGCGCCAGCTTTATTCACCCACCCAAGGATAGGATCATATTGCACGAATTCTTCGCGGGCGTTTACAGCGCGCACTTGCTGGGGAGGCTCAATGAACCGGTAAATACATTCTATCACACCGATTGATACAGCAACGGAAACCAGTGAAACGACTGTATAGCGCAGCCCTGTTTTCCACATGCCGGGCGTCATTAAAGCAGGGTATACATAAAGGGCGCAACAGCCGACAGACCCTTTGCAAAAAACAGCAATACACACACCAGCATCAGCACCACCAGCATCGGTATGAAAATAACGCGCTTTGGCACCATGAAAAACTTAAACAGCTGACCGATGGTGGTAAGCTTATTTTTGATAAACTGCATCATATCATCTCCTGACCAGTACATCCCCTATTACCACCGCTTCTACCGGTGTTGAAAGGAAGAAATGCAATGCCTCGATTTCCGAGGCAATAATGGGCTCATTATTCACATTGAGGGACGTATTGAGCAGTGCAGGAAGCCCCGTCTGCGCATTAAAATGCGTAAGCACCTTGTAAAGCCCTGGTGATGATATATCGCTTACCGTTTGCGCACGGCAGCTTCCATCCACGTGCACGCACGCCGCTATCTGCGATGCCTTGTCCGGCTTTGCGCGTGAGATAGCAGTCATGAACGGCGACATATCCTCATCGATCAGATCAAACCATTCATGCGCATGTTCTTTAAGTACCGCGGGTGCAAAGGGACGGAATATCTCACGCTTCTTAACCAGCGCATTGAGTTTATCACGCACGCTTTCCGTGGCAGGGTTCGCCAGGATGGAACGCATACCCAGCGCCCTTGGCCCCCATTCAAAGCGGCCATTTACAAACGCCACCACCTTATGTTCTGCAAGCAGTTTTGCGGTCTCTACATAAATATCATCAGGGAGGGAGTAATTAAGCCCCATATCCTTGCATATCTGTATCGCACGTGAGGAATCCGCCTCTATGCCAA
>JAGVKI010000137.1 GCA_020050695.1 Alphaproteobacteria bacterium
AAAGACGCGATGGTGCAAACCTCGGGTTTGCCCGTTTCCGGGTTGATGGTTTTCTCGCGCACAGCGTGGCGGTAATCAGCATCGGTTTCGAGGCGTTCCATATGTGCTTTGAGTTTGCGCACTTCATCGGGGTTCAGTTCCAGATGCAGGCCGATCACTACCATGCGGTCGCCGTTGGGAATAGAAACCGTTTTCGTATCCACCGGCTTTAGGCGGTTCGGATCGATACCAGAGAGCACAGGGCTGCCGTTATTATCCACCAGTTCTTCTTCGATTTCGCGCAGTGCACCCACGCGCGGCGATTCGCCTTTGGTTTTATCCGCAGATACGCTGGAAGAGCCGGGAGTTTCGGTAAGGTTGATGAAGCCGCCCAGGATCATGTAGGTGGGAATGGCAGGATCACCAGCATAGCGCGGGCCTGCATAATGCGTGCCGACTTTTACCACTGCGGCTTTCTGCGTACCGCGATCATTATAGGTCATGACTACGCCGGTGCCGACTACGGCTTTTTGCACTTCTTCTACTTTGGCGCTAGCAAGGGTGGAGTAATTGGGCAAATCATCTTTGCCCCAGTTAGCAGCCACCAGATTGCGTAGCAGCTGTTTCTTTGCTTTGGCATCAAGGCCGAGGGCCTGAATCTGGGCGCTTAAGTCTTCTAGCGGATTTGGCTGCGCAAGCGGCTGGCTGCTCATAAAAACTCCTTAGATGTATTTAATGGCTAGGATTTCGTAGCTTTTGGCGCCTTTTGGCGTGGTGACTTCCACATTAGCGCCCACCTTCTTGCCGATAAGCGCACGGGCAATGGGTGCGGTCAGTGAAATTCTCAGCGCTTTCAGGTCGGCTTCATATTCACCGACAATCTGATAGGTGCTTTCATCGCCGGTATCATCATCAGCCAGTGTTACGGTTGCGCCAAAGCGCACCACATCGCTTTTGATCGAAGCAATATCGATCACGTCGGCGCGGGAAATTTTATCTTCCAGTTCCTTGATGCGGCCTTCGATGAAGCTCTGTTTTTCCTTGGCAGCGTGGTATTCCGCATTTTCCTTGAGGTCACCATGTGCACGTGCTTCAGAAATAGCAGAAATAACCGAAGGGCGTTCAACGCTCTTTAGGTTTCTCAGTTCGGCTTCCATGCGTGTGTAGCCCGTCGCTGTGACTGGGATCTTATCCATATCCACTCCCTAACTTTCTTTTTTTTATGCAATAAAAACACGCCCCGCGCTGGAGTTACCCTTTTCGCGAGGTCGGGTTTTTTAGGTGTATGCCTATTTGCTGAAATACGCCTGTATGGGTTTTACGTCAAGTCCCCCGATATTATTTGGGCTGCCGTCCTTGCTGCCTGCTTTCATGGCGGCAATGGCCTGAGCCGCCGCTTTGGCGCCTGCAAGTGTCGTATAATACGGGATTTTCCCCAAGAGTGCCGTGCGGCGGATGCTGAAGGAGTCGCGTACTGACTCGCTGCCCTCGGTGGTGTTGATAACGAGTGAAATACCGTTATCTTTCAGCATGTCGACAATATGCGGGCGACCTTCGCGCACTTTGTTGACCACCGATACGTCCAGACCTGCTTTTTTCAGGTACTCAGCAGTGCCGCGTGTGGCAACGGCCTTAAAGCCCAGATCCAGCAGTTCCTTGATGGAGGCTACGATAGCAGGTTTGTCGGCTTCCTTTACCGATACAAACAATGTTCCGCCCTGCGGCATGGTGCTGCCCGCGGATAGCTGCGACTTGGCAAAGGCGCGTGCGAAATCGACGTCGATGCCCATGGCTTCGCCGGTGGATTTCATTTCAGGGCCCAAGATGACATCTACCCCCGGGAAGCGCGCAAATGGGAACACGGCTTCCTTGACGCTGACATGCTTGCCTACAGGAATTTTATCAAGGTTGAAGCTGGCCAGTTTTTCACCTGCCATGATGCGCGCGGCAATCTTAGCGACCGGGTAGCCTACCGATTTAGCTACAAACGGCACCGTGCGGCTGGCGCGCGGGTTTACTTCGATGAGGTAGAGTTCATCGTCTTTAACCGCAAACTGTATGTTCATCAGGCCAATGACATTGAGTGCCTTGGCGAGGGCATGCGTCTGGGTGCGTACCTTGGCCAGGATATTGTCATCAAGCGAATAAGGTGGCAGCGAGCAGGCCGAATCGCCGGAGTGAATGCCGGCTTCTTCGATATGCTGCATGATGCCGGCGACATGCACGCTTGTGCCATCCGACAATGCATCTACGTCAAGTTCAATGGCGTCCTGCAAATAGGAGTCGATCAGTATAGGGCCGTCACCGAACATTTTGGTCAGTTCGCCCACATACATGCCAAGCGAATCCTTGTCATGCATGATGGCCATAGCGCGGCCACCAAGTACATAAGACGGGCGCACCAGCAGGGGGAAACCAATGTCATCCGCCGATGCCACAACTTCCGACGCTGTGCGGCCAATGGCACTTTTGGGTTGTTTCAGACCTAGTTTTTCGACCAGGTCACGGAAGCGGTCGCGGTCTTCAGCCAGGTCGATGGAATCAGGCGAGGTACCGATAATAGGCACGCCAGCTGCTTCGAGCGCGCGGGCAAGTTTAAGCGGCGTCTGTCCGCCGAACTGTACGATCACGCCTTTGAGCGTACCGTTGCTTTGTTCCTTGGCGATGACTTCGAGTACATCTTCAGCGGTCAGTGGTTCGAAATACAGGCGGTCGGAGGTGTCATAGTCGGTGGACACGGTCTCTGGGTTGCAATTGACCATGATGGTCTCGTAGCCTGCTTCTTTAAGCGCGTAGGCTGCATGTACGCAGCAATAGTCAAACTCGATGCCCTGGCCGATACGGTTTGGCCCGCCGCCAAGAATAATGACTTTGGTTTTATTGGTGGGTTCTGATTCGCAACTAGCAGGAATCAGCCCGTCGCCTTCATAGGTGGAATACATGTACGGTGTATTGGAATCAAACTCCCCTGCGCAGGTATCGACGCGCTTATACACCGGGTGCAGCTTGAGTGATTTACGTGCTGCTGCAATATCCTGCGTTTTGATGCCAGCGAGTTCGGCAAGGCGCGCATCGGAGAAGCCCATTTTCTTTAAATGCAGGCCTTTTTCCAGCAGGCTTTTGATAGCTTTTTCAGCGCTCATGCCGGAAGCGACCAGCGCTTTAAACTGTTTTTCTGCATTCACAATATCGTTTAGCTGGCGCACGAACCATGGGTCATATTTGGTGATGGCGCAGATGTCTTCCACGCTCATATCCATGCGCAGTGCCTGCGCTGCAACGAGCAGGCGATCAGGCGTTGGCATGGCAAGCTTGCTGCGGGCATCATCCAGGTCTTTGATGGGCATGTCGTTAAGGCCGGTCAGCCCGGTTTCCAGCGAGCGCAGCGCCTTTTGCAGCGACTCTGCAAAGTTGCGGCCCATGGCCATGGCTTCACCTACCGACTTCATGGCGGTGGTAAGGATAGGTTCCGTGCCGGGGAATTTTTCAAAGGTAAAGCGCGGTATCTTGGTAACGATATAATCAATCGTTGGTTCAAACGATGCGGGCGTTACCTTGGTAACGTCGTTCTTGATTTCATCGAGCGTGTAACCTACCGCAAGCTTTGCTGCCACCTTGGCGATAGGAAAGCCCGTTGCCTTGGATGCAAGCGCAGATGAGCGCGACACGCGCGGGTTCATTTCAATCACCACCATGCGGCCATTATCCGGGTTTACAGCAAACTGCACGTTGGAACCGCCGGTATCCACACCGATTTCGCGCAGCACGGCAAAGGATGCATCGCGCATGATCTGGTATTCTTTGTCGGTCAGCGTCAGTGCCGGGGCAACGGTGATCGAGTCACCGGTATGTACGCCCATGGCGTCGATATTTTCAATGGAGCAGACGATGATGCAGTTATCTGCGTTATCGCGCACCACTTCCATTTCATACTCTTTCCAGCCGAGTACG
>JAGVKI010000309.1 GCA_020050695.1 Alphaproteobacteria bacterium
CCAGTATTCCTTGGTATTGGGGGCTTATTACCGGTTACGTAGTCGCCAAAACTCCTGCCGTTTACCGCTTTAGGAATATAGGATATGGGAAAGGTAATACCATCTACTACCATAGTGGATGCGCTGCTAATAAAGCCCATGCTCTTTATACCTTATTGTAATTGCCAATATCTCAGCTAATTATAGCCATTATTTCACAACACATTGTTAAATATCTATTACATGTGATCCAAATGCATTATACAGCAAATAACACACTGATTTTTAAAGATTAGAGACGCAAAACCTATGGGCACCCCCAGCAATAATTTTAACATTATGCGCCTTATTGCCGCCTGGCTTATCCTGTTTGGCCATTGCTATGGTCTTTATGACCATTCGGCGGATCCCATTCATACCTATCTGAAACTACCCGGCAGCAGCTATTACGCGCTGGCATGTTTTTTCACCATCAGTGGTTATTTGGTAACGTCCAGCTGGCAGCGTCAACCTGACCTGTTCAACTTCAGTGCAAACCGGATATTGCGTATATTTCCCGGCCTTATGGTCACTATATTGCTTACCACCTTCGTGGTTGGCCCCGTGGTCACCACCCTGCCTGCTGCCGATTATTTTACGCACAGCAATACGTGGAAATACCTGCGCGGCCTGTTTGTTTTTGGCCTGCGTTATGAATTGCCGGGCGTGTTTGAAACCGTTCCTTATGCAGGCGCCGTCAATGGCTCATTATGGTCGCTGAAGCTGGAACTGCAATATTACATCATACTCGCTCTTCTGGCGCTTGCGGGACTGCTGAAACCACGGATTATTCCGCTGCTTGCCATTGGTTGCCTGCTTTGCAATTTATGGCTGGCGGGCATGGCAGGAAATCCGCCCAAAGAAATTTGGGGCATGAAATATAGCAACATGACCAATTTCACCTTATGGGGATTTTTCTTCTGGGCTGGCAGCAGCCTCTTGCTTCTGAAAAATACCTCCCTGTTTAGCCCTGCCCTGAAGATTGCCATACCGGTGCTTGCTCTGACTGGCTATTATTTCCTGCCTTATGGCTATTATATCCATACCGCCCTGATGCCTTACATTATCCTGTCTTTGGGACTACGCCCCAGCATCATCCCGTCGCGCTGGCTGAAGGAAAACGACCTGTCCTATGGCGTGTATCTCTATGCCTTCCCAGTGCAGCAATGCTACATGCTATATATCGGTAATAATTACGGAATTAGCGGTTTTATTATTGCTTCCACCGTATTCACGCTGGTGCTCGCCTGGCTTTCCTGGCGCCTGGTGGAATCCCCGGCGCTGCGCCTTAAGCCATCGCGCCGTACCACTGCTGTGGCCGCTGCTGCCTGACGCCTTGCGCAAAACCCTTGTAATGGGCTATTTTCCTTGGTATACGCAGTATATACACCAACATCTGACTTAGACCGAAACAGGAAATATACACCACTATGAGCGATTTATTTTCCGGTAAACAGCAAAGCAAAACACAGTCTTATACCGCTGAAGACATCGAAGTACTTGAAGGCCTAGAACCCGTACGCCGCCGCCCCGGCATGTATATCGGCGGCACCGACGAAACCGCCATGCATCATCTTGTCAACGAAGTGTTCGACAACGCGATGGACGAAGCCGTTGCCGGATACGCCACCAAGATCGAACTGGAAATGCGCGCAGATAACGTAATCGTGGTGCGCGATAATGGCCGCGGTATTCCTATCGACCCGCATCCTAAATTCCCTAAAAAATCAGCGCTTGAAGTTATCCTTACCATGCTGCATTCCGGCGGTAAGTTCGGCGGCAAGGTATATGATACATCAGGCGGTCTGCACGGTGTAGGTATCTCAGTAGTAAACGCGCTTTCCGATTATCTGGTAGTGGAAGTGATCCGCGATAAAACCGTTTACCAGCAGTCTTACTGCCGGGGCGAGCCAACCACCAAACTTGAAAAAATTGGACAGGACAATCGCGGCAAAGGCACCACGGTTGCTTTCCGACCAGACAGTGAAATTTTTGGCCGCGCTAAGTTCAAGCCTTCAATCCTCTACAAGCTTGCCCGCTCGAAGGCCTATCTCTATCGCGGTGTTGAAATACGCTGGGTATGCGATCCTTCACTGCTGCAGGAAGGCTCCGAAACGCCTGCAGAAGCCACCATCCATTTCCCGGGCGGTCTGAGCGACTTCCTGACCCAACATTTGGATGGCCGCCCTACGGTCACCTCGCAGTCCTTCAGCGGCGAAGCGGAACTGGCTGGCAAGATGGGGCGTATTGAATGGGCCGTTGACTGGCCGGAAGATGAAGAGACCTATGTCAGCACCTATTGCAATACGATTCCAACACCAGACGGCGGCACCCATGAATCTGGCCTGCGTTCGGCCATCAATAAGGGTATCCGCGCTTACGGAGAACTGAGCAATAACAAGAAAATTGCACAGGCGCAGGGGGAAGACATACTTGGCAGCGCGGTGATCGTACTGTCGATGTTCATGCGGGACCCGCAGTTCCAGGGTCAGACCAAAAACAAGCTGGTGAATGTCGAAGCGGCAAGGCTGGTGGAAAACGCCATGCGCGACCATTTCGATCATTACCTGACCGGCGATCCTGAAAATAGCAATCGCCTGATCAACTATATTACCATGCGCATGGAAGACCGCCTGCGCCGCAAAGCCGACAAAGAAGTCAGCCGTAAGGCCGTAACTACCCGCCTGCGCCTGCCTGGCAAACTTGCCGACTGCACGCGTTCATCGGGTAAAGGCACTGAAATCTTCATCGTGGAAGGTGACTCGGCAGGTGGTTCCGCCAAACAGGCGCGCAACCGCGAAACACAGGCCGTACTGCCACTGCGTGGTAAAATCCTGAACGTGGCATCTGCAACGATTGATAAAATCAAGGCCAACCAGGAACTTTCTGACCTGGTGCTGGCACTGGGCTGCGGCAGCGGCACGCATTACAGCGCCGAAGCGCTGCGCTACGAAAAAGTCGTTATCATGACCGACGCTGACGTCGACGGCGCGCATATCGCATCGCTGCTCATGACCTTCTTCTACCAGGAAATGCCGGAACTGATCCGTGGCGGCCATCTGTATATCGCACGTCCGCCGCTTTACCGTATCACCATCAGCAACACCACCTACTACGCGCAGGATGATAAGGAAAAAGCCGACATCATCGCCAAGCACGCCAAGGGTAACAGCAAGGTGGAAGTGGGCCGCTTTAAAGGTCTGGGTGAAATGATGCCAGCACAGCTGAAAGAAACCACCATGCACCCGGGCAACCGCGTATTATTAAAGGTGGTTATCGATGAGGATGAAATAGACCCTACCCGCGAACGCGTAGAGCAGCTGATGGGCCGCAAACCCGAGC
>JAGVKI010000022.1 GCA_020050695.1 Alphaproteobacteria bacterium
CTGAAGCGTAATAATGGTGCGGCCATAATGGTCCTGGCCATTATCCGCCTCGCGAATATCGGGATGGATAGTTGCCAGCGTTACCGGTGCCAGGTTTGAGCGGGTGCGCTGCTGCTGGCGGCGCTGGACATAATCTTCCCATGGCAGGTTTTCTTCACCGTCAATGCTTTCGATCTGCACATGGGAGGGATTGCCCTTTTCATCATAAAACTTATGCAGGGCCAGTATGGTCGGATCAGCATGTGCGCGTAGGGTCGAACTTTCTTTTGTGCCGTCGGGCCTGCGCACGCTCTCAAATATGGGGGTGGTATTATCATCCAGCTGCTTTGTACCGGTAGCGTAAACGCGGTGCACCCATGAACCGTCGGACTGGCGCTGCTCATCTGATTTTATCGTGCCATCAATGCGGAATTCTTTGGCGTCATGCAGTGTTTGTCCGTCTTCTTCAAAATGCTCGGTGCGGCGAACGACAGACGGGATCTGCTGTTCCGGGTGGCGCACTGTTTGCGGGCCAGCGAAGTAATGGGTGCGTGATTCCAGCGTTTCGCCAAGGAACTCCTCGCGGTGGCGGTCAACGATATGCAGCCTACCCGTTTGGGTATCGTAGTTCTGGCGAACCAGGTTACCGGTAGGCGTCTGCATAATGGAAAAAGCGGGGTTGCCGGTTTGCGGGTCAATTTCCGTATCTGCCCAGAAATCGTCGCCCGTCGTGCTCCAGCGATGGCGCTCACGGCTGCGGTAAGGCCTGCCGCCAGCGTAAAGTATAATGCGCTTTACCTCAACATCGTCGCCATGTTTGGTCATTTGCAGTTTGCGGGTTATCTTGCCCTTTGTGTATTCGCGTATCTCATGAGCGTATTCGCCGGTGCTATTATAGAATTGCTCGGTTTTGGTCGTTTTTCCATCGCTTTCATAATCGCGGCGGGTACGAATGACGCCATCCTCATGGTATTGCAGTTCTGTTTGCTGGACACCGTTTTTATAAAGCCACTCCACCTTAATAGGCAGGGTTGATTCTGTCTCTTTGGTTGCGCCTTCAGTGATATATTCGACATAGCGTGTTTTCACGCCGTCCTTATCAAAAAACTCTTCACTATCCCGGATGCCATTATTGTCAAAAGTGGTGACAAGCTTATAGAGGCGGCGGCCAGGCTGGAACTCTACCAGTGCTTCAATTTTCTGTGTGGTTTCATTGTAATGTACTTCGTGCGTGCAGTTCTGGTCGGCGCCAAAATGGGTGTCCATCAGCATGCTTTCGCCAGCGTTATCATTATAGCGGCGCTCTATCTTATGGGTGCAGCGTATATCGCGGCCATACTTAGAGCGCTCGCTCTGCGCGAGGCCATGCAGGTCAGCATATTGATGGGTGATACCCTCAAACTGTTGCTCAGGAGTGCGGGTTACTTCTTCTACCACCCGGTCATCGCTGGCCAGTGCGCGGTAGTGAGTCAGTTTTTTGCCTGTCTCATCATAGTCCGAGATAATGGTGGTGTATGCTTTAGCAACGGGATGGTAGCTTTGTTGTTGCAGCATGCTGCCGTCTGCGCGGTAGCCATCCACCCACATGTCGGTGCCAGGTTTTTGCTGGGAAATCTGGAAGCGGGAGCCGTCATCAAGGGTGTATTCGGCGATTACGCGGCCACCATGGCCAAGAAGGGAGCGGCTTACATTCCTGGCAACGCTGGGCCGAAGGCTGCGCGGGATATTCCTGCCACCCTCTGTTTCTAGAAAGAATGTAGCCAGATCGTTTAGCATGCACGGCAATGATACGCAAAAAACTTACATAAAGCAAAGCAATATATTTTTTGTAAGGTGCTGAATATAATGCGCCAAAAAATATTGCGCCCTGAATTAATGTTGATAAATGGATGCTCTGCATATAGGTTACACAACCATGCGCCTTTCAAATAAAACGTCTACTTTATTAGTATGTTTATTGATGCTGCCAGGTTTTTACCTGGCGTTCACGCAAAGCGCCGTCTGGTTTCAGTATGAAGCAATGGGGCCACTTTGTTTTGATGCATCGATTTTTCTAATGCTTGGCCGTGCAATCCTTAACGGCTTTACCCCATATGTTGATCTATTTGAGAACAAGCCCCCAGGTATATTCTTTATAAGCGCGCTTTCTATTTATCTTACCGATACCCATCTGCTGGGTTCCTATATAGAGGCGTCTACCCTGATTCTATATCCGCTCATGCTGGGTTGGCTGATCTGGCGGTTCAGCAAGCCGCAGCAGATGCAGTGGTACAGGATATTGCTTTCCGGCACCGCTATGGTTTTTGGCAGCGCGCTTGCCGTGTTTGGCCTTGCGGAAGCGGGGCAATATGAAGTTGAATCCTTCGGCGCATTCTTTGGCATGCTGTATATTGTTTCTGCGGTTGCTCCCGGATACATGCATTTCTGGCGTATTTGTATATCCGGTCTTTTTATGCTTGCTGCTATTGGCATGAAAGAGCCCTTCTTCCTGACGATTACAGGGGCAATGCTGGTTATATATAATGACCGCCTGAAGGAATTATACGCACGTTATTTCCTGCCATTGATGGTAACCAATGTGGTGGGCCTTTCAGTGCTGATCGCTACAGATTTGCTAGTTCCTTACGTAAAAATATATTTATTTCCGAACTTGCCTAAAATGGCGGGGCAAGCTGCATCATATGCTAATAAAATACCGCAGGGTTCAATCCAAGCCTTTGTAGTTAATCATTTCACTATATGGTCTCGAATATTCGAGAACATGACGCCGTATATTACATTGCCTGTTGCTCTTGTGATGTTGCTCGCCTGTGCGCTGGTAAGGCCCTTCTGGCATAGGAAGCGATTAGCCAAACAATTGCTGGGCGTTGCATGCGTTGTTGTTGCATGTGTTTTTTCCTTATATACGGTGGCAATACGTAATGTCGTATATAACCACCAATATATATTCCTGGTGCCTTTGTATCTGGGGCTGGGAATTGCCTTCCTGAAGGATATGGGGCAAGCGCGCCCCGACAAAAGAGTGTTGTTTGTGGTGCTGCTTTTTGTGTTTTCCAGCGGTGTCATGTTCACTAACAGTGGTGTTGCAAACTGGGGGTGGATGTATAATGCCGACAAGGCAAGATTCAATACGGTGAAGAATATTGCAGCGACTATTGATAATGTGATGGATAGGTGCGGACAAGAGCGTTATCTGAATGTTGCCGTGATGGCATGGGCAGGCACTCCGCCAGCTCTTACCAAGCATACTCCTTATGGTCCTATTGGTATACCGGTGGGGCAGTATCTGAGGTTTAAACCGCTATATCGTAATGGCTTTCTGGATTCCCTAGCTCAAACCAAGCTGATATTGACCAATAACAATTCAAACTATTCTGTGGGGCAAGCCACAGAAACGTTTACGCAGGTGCTGGAAACAAAATTCACTACAGAACCTCCTGATTGCGCAAAAGATGTGGATATGAAGGCTTTCACAGGTCACAACTACCTACTGTATTTCCACAAAGACCTGTAGCTATTACAGTGCGCGCCATATCCGGCTGTATGCCTTCACGAACATCATATCGAAATTAACGACGCA
>JAGVKI010000062.1 GCA_020050695.1 Alphaproteobacteria bacterium
CCAGCCAGTACCTGGTTAGCGGCATATTCAAGGCCATTCTCGCGCTTGAATTTATCGCAGATGGCTTTTTTAAGGGCAGGGGTGCCAGCCACCGGTGTGTATTTGGTATCGCCCGCGCGGATTGCGGCAATGGCGGCTTCTTTGACATGTTCCGGTGTATCGAAATCCGGCTCGCCTGCGCCAAGGCCAATCACGGCTTTGCCAGCGGCTTTGAGTTCTGCTGCTTTAGCGGTAACAGCCAAGGTAGGGGAGGGTTTAACGCGGGCCAGGCGCTGTGCGGCAACGGACGACATACTCATTCCTTAAAAAGTGGGGTATACGGCCATTGTTTAAGGTAAATATTCGACGTCTACAAGCACTGTTTGGTTTTGAGGGAAGGGAAAATCAATGGCGGGCGGTTTGCCCGTGAGGGTTTTTTGTAAGGCAGGAGGTACAATCAGGGTACGCACCCCTTTACTATGCATTCCAATAACGCCTTGTTCCAGGCCATAAAACACCTCGCCGCGCCCAGGGGTAAAACTAATGCCGGCAGGCACCGGCGGCGCTGCTTCAGCCATTGTTTTTGCTTCGGGTGTTTTTGCTGCATCAACTGATTTTACGGTAGAGTAGAGTTCCTTGCCGCTTACATCCCAGATAATAAGATTGACGCGAATGGTCTTGCCGCAGATGACGGGGTTGCCATAGCCGTTTTGTACATCAACAATGCGGTAGGGTTTGAGAACATCCGCACCCAGCACCGGCTTGACCGAAAGCAGTTCAAGTTCAAAACGTATATCTTCACCCGATACCAATTCGGTGCGTTGATACTGTTTCAGGCCATACGACATGGAAAGGGGAACCGTCATGCTGCGCGTACCGCCAACCTGCATGCCGGGCACGCCTTCTTCAAGCACGGGCATTGCGGTTCTGGCGCCTATCTGGAAGGTCAGCGGCTTATCCTTGGTGGTCTTATCGTCAATCTGGGTATTATTAGGTTTGTACGCTTTATATTTTACTGCCACTTCCTGGCCGCACATGGCAACAGGGCCTGTACCTGCTTTGATGTCTTTGACTTTTGTGGCGGCGTTATATTCGGGGAACAGGCGGTTTTTGTACGATGAGAAATCGATGGTCTTCTGGTTTTTCAGTTCTTCGCCTGCATTGTCGAGCACGACCTGTAGCTGCGTGCGCTCTGATGGTTCAGAGGGACGCCATGCCGCTTGTAAGACCACATAAAATATAAAAACAAATAGCAGCCATTTTACCCAGCTGGGCCTTGGCGGACGATCAGTCGGCTTGCGGAAGACTTTGTTGAACAAGTGCGTGGGCTCCCGAATCTAACCCGCGCTGCCAGAAATGCACAGCGGTGTTAGGTGTTAAACCTGAAATGCAATACATCACCATCTTGTACACTATATTCCTTGCCTTCCAAACGAAATTTTCCAGCTTCCTTAGCGCCTTGTTCGCCTTTGCAGGTGACATAATCGTTATAGGCGATGGTTTCTGCGCGGATGAAGCCTTTTTCAAAATCCGTATGAATAACGCCTGCGGCCTGCGGTGCGCGCATGCCGCGTGTGATCGTCCATGCACGTGCTTCCTTGGGGCCAACGGTGAAATAGGTCACCAGGTCAAGCAGGTTGTACCCGGCGCGGATGATGCGCGATAATCCCGTTTCCTTCAGGTTCAGCGAATCAAGAAATTCCGTCTTTTCTTCATCGCTGCCCAGCATGGAAATTTCTGCTTCGATACAGGCCGAAATAAACACGCATGGCGCCTTTTTGGCCTTGGCCATTTCCTCTACTTTTCTGGATAGTTCATTGCCGGTGGCGGCGGATGATTCATCGACATTGCATACATACATAACGGGCTTGGAGGTGAGCAGCTGCAGCAGGCTCAACTGGCGGCGGTCGGCGTCGTCTTTAAGCTGCACATGGCGCGCCGGATCGCCCTTTTCAACGACCTTAAGCACGCGCTCGATCATCTCAGCTTGCTCCGCCGATTCCTTATCACCGCCCTTGGCTTTTTTCTGAATATTGGGCAGGCGTTTCTCTAAGCTTTCCATGTCAGCGAGCACCAGTTCAGTCTCGATGATCTCGGCATCGCGCATGGGGTCAACACTGCCTTCGACATGGGTGATGTTGCCGTCTTCAAAGCAGCGCAGCACATAGATAATCGCGTCTACTTCACGTATGTGGGAGAGAAACTGGTTGCCCAGGCCTTCGCCTTTGCTGGCGCCGCGCACCAGGCCTGCAATATCCACAAACTCAAGCTGGGTCGGGATAATGGTTTGGGACGTTGCGATTTTAGCCAGTATGTCGATACGGTCGTCAGGCACACTGACGCGGCCTACGTTTGGCTCGATGGTGCAAAACGGGTAGTTGGCAGCTTCGGCCTGCGCGGTCGAAAGAAGCGCATTGAACAAGGTGGATTTGCCGACGTTTGGCAGACCAACAATACCGCATTTAAAACCCATAAATTATACTTCCTTCGTAGATGTATTTTGTGTCGTTACGACGACCTTGTTCATAAAGCCTGCTTCATCGCCTTGCAAGAGCAGCGGCAGGTGGCGTGATACTTCACTGATCATTTGCTGGGCGTGGCTACGTTCTTCCTTGCGAAAGTCCGATAGCACATAAGGCGATACCAGGTCTTTATCGCCCGGGTGGCCAATGCCAAGGCGTACGCGCCAGTATTCCTTACCGATATGCGCATCGATGCTCTTTAGGCCGTTATGCCCGCCGTGACCACCCCCGAGCTTGACCCGCAGGCGGCCAAGTTCCAGGTCGAGTTCATCATGGATAACGATGATGTTTTCTGGCGGGATTTTGTAAAAACGGGATGCTTCGCCTACCGGGCCGCCAGAGGTATTCATGTAGCCCATAGGTTTGAACGCAATGACCTTGTCGCCACCTATATTGCCTTCACAGGCAAGCCCGCCGAATTTGGAAGCTGCCTTGGAAAACCCATAGTGGCTGGCAATCGCATCGATGGCCATGAACCCGATATTATGGCGGTTCCCGGCATATGATGTGCCGGGGTTACCAAGCCCTACTACCAGTGTCATGGCCATGATAAATCAATGCCTGAAGGCTATTTCTTGCCTTCTTCCTTCTTAGCCGGAGCAGCAGCGGCAGCAGCCGGAGCAGCAGCGGCAGCGGCGTCAGCCTTAGGCTCTTCTTCTTTGCTGCGACCAGCGATGGTTGCAATCGTGAAGTTACGCTTAATAGCGGAGGTCACGCCCGTTGGCAGCTGCACATCATTGATGTGGAAGCTGTGGCCGATGTCCATGGACTGTACGTTGATTTCGATATGGCTAGGGATGGAATCCGGCGCGCAGATGAATTCGATTTCATGGCGTACAACGTTCAGTACACCGCCGCGCTTCAGACCGATTGCCTTATCCTGGCCTACGATCTTCACTGGCACCATTACGTGCAGGGTGATGCCTGGTTCGATTTTGATGAAATCCACATGTTCGATCACGTCGGTTACCGGGTGGAACTGCAGATCTTTTGGCAGCGCCTGAACGGTTTTGCCATTATCGAGGGTGATGTTGACAAGGCGTGAACGGAAACGGCCACGGCTATATTCAATGGTCAGGTCTTTCAGCGGCAGCGCGATGGAAACCGGGGTCTGGCCTTTGCCATACAGTACACCTGGGATTTTACCGTCACGGCGCAGGGCGCGCGCAGCGCCTTTACCGTGGCCGTCACGCAGGGTGGCATTTAATGTTGCAGTAGCTTTTGCGGTAGTCATAAGATTCTCCATTACTCAAATATAAAAAATTAGTTTTAAAAAATTAATCGAACAAACTTGATACTGAGGTTTCATCGCTGATGCGGCGTACAGCTTCAGCCAGCAGCGGTGCAACCGAAATAACGCGGATACGCGAAGCGTTCTTTGCTTCATCGGTAGGTGGGATGGTGTCGGCGATCACCAGTTCTTTAAGCGCCGAACTTTGTACACGCTCGATCGCTTTGCCAGACAGCACGCCGTGGGTCACATAAGCGGCAACCGACGATGCGCCCGCATTCATAAGCGCAGCAGCCGCGTTGCAAAGTGTGCCTGCGGAATCAACGATGTCGTCGAGCAGGATACAATTGCGGCCTGCTACATCACCGATGATGTGCATGACTTCCGATACGCCTTCTTTTTCGCGGCGCTTGTCCACGATAGCGAGGTTGGCGCCTAAGCGGTTGGCCAGCGCACGTGCACGCACCACACCGCCTACGTCAGGCGATACGATCATGACATTATCGGAGTTGGGATAATGTTCGCGAATATCATTCACGATCACCGGCGCGGCATATAAATGGTCGAGCGGAATATCGAAGAAGCCCTGGATCTGGCCTGCATGCAGGTCGATAGTAAGGACACGGTTGGCGCCCGCTGCGGTGATCAGGTTGGCAATCAGCTTGGCGGTAATCGGTGTGCGCGAACCCATCTTGCGGTCCTGGCGGGCATAGCCGAAATAAGGAATCACCACGGTAATACGGCGGGCAGAGGCGCGGCGCAGCGCATCGAGGCATACCAGCAGTTCCATAATATGGTCGTTTGCCGGGTAAGAGGTGGACTGCACAACAAACACATCTTCGCCGCGCACGTTTTCCTGGATTTCAACAAACACTTCCATGTCGGCAAAGCGCTTCACGCTGGCTTTTGCCAGGGGAACGCCCAGATAGTCCGCCATGGATTTGGCCAGGGGTACGTTGCTATTGCATGCGAGTATTTTCATGGTGCGCCCAACATCATTTTTAATATTAACCCCATTAAATTCTGGCCATAGGTTATCCTTCATTTGCATTGCTCCAAATGAATACGGTGGGAGTAGGCCCCCAACCTTATATACGGTATTATGGCCGCCTAACGCGGAATTGGCCGGGAATCTAGCAAGAGTGCCCTCAAATGTAAAGGGGTATTGACTCTATATAATAGGCTAAGCAAAGCCGGAGGAAGTGGATTTAATTAACCTGCTGTGAAATATCATTTTCTGAGGCGCGGGTCAGGGCGTAGTCTTCCTCACGGAACAGGTCGATAATGCGCGAGATCTCCAGATCGGCCACCCCGATGGATTTAAGCAGGGCGCTGCCCATGGACAGGCTGGTTTCAAACATTTCGGCAATGGCCAGGGTCGCGCCCGCTTTTTCGAGCTTCTGTACCTGTTCCAGATTTTTAGCGCGCGCGATGATCGGAAGATCGTGGTTGATCTCGCGCACGGTGTGGATGGTTTGCAGCGCCACGCGTATATCGGAATGGGTGATGACCATGGCGCGTGCGCGCTGGATGCCAAGGGCATTGAGTACATGCATACGTGCCGAATCACCATAATATACAGGCACGCCTATTTTACGTTCGCGTGCCACCAGGAACGAATCCATATCGATAGCGACAAACCGGATATGTTCGGTTTCCAATAATTGCGCAACCGTATGGCCGACACGGCCAAAGCCGCTTATGATAACATGGTGGGTGAGGTCGATGGTTTCCTCGATCATGCTTTCGGGGCGTGAGATAGCGTATTTCTCAAGTGTGTTGGCAAGCCTGCGCCCTAAATTACCGACAATAGGCGTCAGCGCCATACTGACGGTTACCACCACCATAAGCACCTGCGCAAGCGCGCTACCAAGTACGTACTGCGCACCCGGCAGGGTGAACAGCACGAATGCAAACTCGCTGCCCTGTGACAGCAGCATGCCAGTATAAAGCGCCGTGCTGAGTGAAAAACCAAAAATACGGCACAGCGCCATGATGATCAGTGTCTTTGAGATCATCAGCATAGCCGTCAGCAGTACGATGCTGCTGAAGTTGCTTACCAGCGTCTGGATATTCAGCGACATGCCGACCGTCATAAAGAACAGGCCCATGAACAGGCCTTTATACGGAAGTATGTCGGCTTCCACCTGCGGCTTGAATTCGGTTTCAGCAACCAGCAGGCCTGCCATGAATGCGCCAAGCGCAGGGGAGAGTCCGGCAAGGCTGGTGACCAGTGCTACGCCAAGCACTACGCATAAGGTGGTGGCAGAAAACAAATCGGTGTTTTCCAGCGAGGCGATATAGCGGAATAAGGGGCGCAGTAGCAAACGTCCAGCAGTGAAGATAACGGCAAGGCATAAGATCGCATTGATTGCCGTGTCGGTGAGTGCGCCGGTTAAATCCTCTGTGGGATCACCCATGCGTGATGCGAATACGAGCAGCGGGATAACGACCAAGTCCTGCAAAATCAGAACGGCAAGTGATAGCCTGCCAACCTGTGATGATTTCTCGCCCTGTTCATTGACCACTTGTAATACGATAGCGGTAGATGACAGTGCAAGGCCGCCGCCAATGATAATGGCTGCCGGTGCGCTGCCGCCCAGGCCAAGCACAATCAGTCCGAAAAGTCCTGCCGATAAAAATGTCTGTGCGCCGCCAAACTGGAATACATGTTTGCGCATGCTCGACAAACGCGCGAAGGATAATTCCAGTCCGATCAGGAATAGCAGGAAGATCACACCGAACTCTGCAAAGCCCGATGTGCTGTCGACGTCGTTGATGACGCCAAGCCCGTAGGGGCCAATGATGGTGCCTGCCGCGAGGTAGCCGATGACCGGACTGATGCGCAATGTTCGAAACACCGTTACAATGACAACGGCGGCGCAAAGCAGGATAACGATTTCTAATAACTGTGATGATTCATGCATAAGCCACC
>JAGVKI010000177.1 GCA_020050695.1 Alphaproteobacteria bacterium
GTCTTGCGGTTAAATACGCCGGTCAGGAAATCACGTTGCGATTCATTGGTTACCTGCTGGAGATTGCGCTTGAGGCTGTCTATTTCCTCGCGCGACTCTTCCAGCTTTTCGTGCATACGGTTGCCGCTTTCTTTCATGCTCACCGTTGCTTCGATAATCTGGCGCAGAATATCTTTTACCGAATTTTCAGCAAAATCCTGCGTGATGCGGTCCAAATACTGGTCAACGCCCTTATTATAATTCTGGGTTTCGTCCTTGAAGTCATTGACGACTTTGAGCACATCGATAAGCACCTTCTGCGCATTTACGGCAGAATCATCGACATGTTTCTGGTTATGGTCGATGGCGACATATTTGTTATACAGGTAGCCGGTGGTTTCCGGTGTAAAGGCCAGCGAATTATTAAGGATATTGTCAACTTCGCGCACCAGGTCGGCATTGCTGGCCATGGCGTAATGATACCACAGGGCGTAATTCTCAGGTGTCGGGGCGATAGTATGCTTCTGGAGCAGTTCAAGCGCCTGCTTGGCGTAGTGTCCCTCTTTTGCACCATCCTTATCCTTAGGGGGCTGATCTTTACTTTTGCCAATAAACATTACGGTTTTGCGCCCTTCTTAAAAACGGGTGGTAATCCCATCTGCTCCCACATTGCATCGATTTTGTCAATAACAACCTGTTCCATAAATATTTTTTTACCCCATTCGCGGTGGGTTTCCCCTTCCCACTTATTGGTGGCATCCAAGCCTACCTTACCGCCAATTCCTGATTCCGGCGAGGCAAAATCAAGGTAATCGATAGGGGTATTTTCAATGAGTGTCAGGTCGCGCACGGGGTCCATACGGGTGGACATCGCCCAGATCACGTCTTTCCAGTCTCTCGCATTAATGTCGTCATCGACCACTATCACCCATTTGGTATAGACGAACTGGCGCAGGAACGACCACACGCCCATCATCACGCGCTTAGCATGGCCTGGATAGGCTTTTTTAATCGACACCACCGCCACACGGTAGGAACAGCCCTCAGGCGGCAGCCAGAAATCAACAATTTCAGGGAATTGCTGCTGGAGCAGCGGAATGAATACTTCGTTGAGCGCTTCCCCCAGAATAGCGGGTTCATCGGGCGGCCTGCCGGTATAGGTGGTCAGGTAAATCGGCTTTTCGCGCATGGTGATCGCCGTGATGGTAAAGACCGGGAACTGCTCCACCGAGTTGTAATACCCCGTATGGTCGCCATACGGACCTTCAGCGCCATAATCATCGAGGCTCACATAGCCTTCAAGCACGATTTCCGCCTGCGCGGGTACCTTCAGCGGTACGGTCTTGCAATCGACCAGCTCCACCTTGCTGCCACGCAGCAGGCCAGCGAACTGGTATTCCGACAAGGTATCAGGAATAGGCGTAACCGCTGCCAGTATGGTCGCCGGATCTGCTCCAAGAACCGCAGCCGCAGGCAGTGGTTCACGCTTCTTTTCGCCCCAGCGTGCATGGTGCTGCGCACCGCCGCGATGGCGCAGCCAGCGCATGAGTGTCTTGTTCTTGCCCAGCACCTGCATACGGTAAATGCCGAGGTTATAGTTATCTTCCTTGCCCTCGCCCGGGCCTTTGGTCACCACGAGCGGCCAGGTAATCAGCGGCGCAGGCTCTCCCGGCCAGCAGGTCTGGATAGGCAGCATGGAAAGGTCAATATCATCGCCGGTCAGCACCACCTCCTGACAGGGCGCTTTTGAAACCGTCTTTGGCTTCATCGCCATGACGGTCTTCAGCAGCGGCAGCATTTCGAATGCTTCTTTAATGCCGCCGGGAGGCTCCGGCTGCTTGAGGAATGCCAGGGTATGGCCAATCTCGCGCAGTTCGTGCGGCTCGCGATCCATGCCCCATGCCACGCGCTCTACCGTGCCGAACAAATTGATCAGCGCCGGCATGGAATATTTTTTGCCGTTTTCCACCACATTTTCAAACAGCACTGCCGGGCCGCCATTATCGATCAGGCGGCGTCCAATTTCGGTCATTTCCAAAAAGGGGGAGACTGGCTCGGATACGCGCTTCAGCCTGCCGGTCTTCTCTAACTTGTCTATGAAATCGCGCAGGCTGTTATAAGGCATCAAACAATTCCATTCTAGGCCGCCTGCTGTTGCCGGGTGAGGAACTTGACCATCAGCAAATCATCGACGTATTTATCAACCAGCTTCAGCTGGTGCTTCTCGCTGCCATAGACGGTAAACCCAAGGGCTTTGTAGAGCCCTACGGCAAACGGATTATTTTCATCCGCTGCCAGATGCACCTGCTCGATACCTGCTTTTGCCGCTTCGTCGGTCAACATGGTAATAGCCGTACGTGCAATGCCATGCCCCCTCGCCTCTGGTGCCACATAGACGCCCCATACAGTGCCTTTATGGGCAACCTTGGCACCGTTATGGCGGAACAGCCCCGACATGCCCTTAAGCGCCCCGTTTATGAAGCCACCAACAATCCAGCCATTATCAAAAAAACGCTCAAACCGTTCCAGCGGCCAGCCAATGGCGTCCTCATACGCTTCCAGGAATGCTTCCGGATGCTCTTTGAGGCCGCGCAGGCGCAGTTCGCGGTAAATAGCAACATCGGCAACAGTCATAAAACGGTAGATAATAGTACTCATGCTTAGTCCTTATGCACGGCTGCGGGAAATTTATCACGTATTTCGGCAAGCTGGGCAGCCTGGTTAAAATATTCCCAGGTAATGCCTGCCGTATCTTCTTCTTCACGAAAAACCTCTACGGCGTCATCTTCAAACCCGATATGGCGCACCACGCCCGATGCCTGGCCGGGCTTGCAGCTGATGGAGAAATTCAGGAGATCATTGCGCCACAGCGCGTAGCGGCCATCTTCCACCACGCAGGGCTCTACGCCCAGCCTGCGGCTGTAGTCAGCCATTGCAGCGGTAAAATCGGCAACGGCAATCGAGATATGGAAACGCTTCATGGACAGGGATTATGTCGCAGCTGTTTGCACTTCGCAAGATCAGGCTTGAAAGCGGCGGTAAATATCGTACAGCGCCACGGCAGCAGCGTTGGATACGTTCAGGCTCTCCATCTGGCTATGGATCGGCAGCTTAACCAGGAAGTCACAATGCTCTCCGGTCAGGCGGCGCAGCCCCGCCCCTTCAGCGCCCAGCACCAGCGCTGTTTTTTTATCCAGCTTGGCATCGGCGATCATTTCCTTGGCATGGCCGTCAAGGCCGGCTGTCCAGTAACCGGCTTTTTTCAGCGTTTCCATGGCTTGTACTAAATTCACCACCGTAATCAGCGGCACCACTTCCAGCCCACCGCTGGCGGCCTTTGCCATTACGCCGGATTCGGTGGGGGCATTACGGTCGGTTACGATCACGCAGCCCACGTCAAACGCCGCAGCCGAGCGCAGTATCGCGCCCACATTATGCGGATCAGTCACCTGGTCGAGCAGCAGCA
>JAGVKI010000250.1 GCA_020050695.1 Alphaproteobacteria bacterium
ATGCCCTGGCTGTGCTATACTGGGCACTGCATTTGGAGATCCTATGAGCGACGAAATCAAACCAGTACCACCTGTTCACGGCATTCAGCCGCATCTTCCCCCAAAAAACCCGGAAGCGCCTGCGCGCCTGAAACGCAGCGCCGCAACTCCCGCAGCACCGCGCGAAAGCGATGGTTATGACCTGTCAGCCGTCACCCCCGACCAGGCGGGCCAGTTACTGGCAACACCCTTCATGCAGGACGAAACGGCGCTGGCCAATGGTAATATTGAAGGCCTGAAAGACGCGCTGGATCGCCGCGCAAAAAATGAACCTACCCAGCAAGGCGATATGCCTGCGCTGGTAACCGCCAGCCTGCGTGTAGCCAGCCTCGTCACCGAGACCTACAGCGCTCCGAGGCCGGGCGTTAAAATGGCGGCGCCTACCTCTAAAGAACTGCGCGCGAAAGTGACTGAATTTGATGCACTGGCCGCTTCGTTCGGCAAAGAACGCGACATCATGCGCGGCTAATGACGGTATACACCTCCGATTACCTGATTATAGGCGGCGGGATTATGGGGCTTGCCGTAGCACGCTCTTTAAGGGCAAATTTTCCTGCTGCTTCCATCACCCTGCTTGAAAAAGAAAATGACGTGGCCTTCCATGCGAGCGGCCGCAATAGCGGGGTGCTGCATGCCGGGTTTTATTACAGCGCCGACTCGCTCAAAGCCCATTTCTGCCGCGAGGGCAATGCCGCGCTGCGCGCCTATGTGGCGGAAAAAGACCTGCGTATCAATGACTGCAAGAAAGTCGTCGTTGCGCAAAGTGAAGAGGAACTTCCGGCGCTGCATGAACTCTACCGGCGCGGTCAGGTCAATAAAGTACCGCTGGAACTGGTGGATGAAAAACAGCTGGCCGAAATCGAGCCTAATGTCAGGACCACCGGGCAGGCCATTTACTCGCCGAGCACCGCCATTGTTGATCCCATTGAAGTATGCCAGAGCCTGCGCCGCGACATGGCCGCCGCCGGTGTCTCCATCCATTTTAATACCCCGTATGAAAAACGCGTATCGGGCAATAGCGTGCTAGCTGGCGGCAAGATATTTGAAGCAGGCCATATTATCAATTGCGCCGGGTTATATGCCGACCGCATTGCGCGTGAATTTGGCTTTTGCGAGAAATACGCCATCATCCCATTTAAGGGTGTGTACCTGAAATATAGCGGCAGCGATAAGCCGATCAAACGCTGCATCTACACGGTGCCGAATCTGCGCAATCCCTTCCTGGGCGTGCATTACAGCGTCACCGTCGATGGCACAGTCAAGATCGGCCCGACCGCCATTCCCACTTTCTGGCGCGAGAATTATCACGGCTTTTCTAAATTCGACTTCAAAGAACTGCTGGAAGTGCTGCGCTGGGAAATCCCGATGTTTGCTTTTGACGCCGCAGGTTTCCGCAAGCTTGCCTTCCGCGAGGCGCGCAAATATTCACGCACCCATATGGCATCACTTGCCGCCAATATGGTCAAGGACATCGACTTTAAACGCTTCGACACCTGGATGCGCCCGGGCATACGCGCGCAGCTTATAGACAAGCAAAGCCTGAAACTATTGCATGATTTTGTAGTCGAAAGCGACGCATACAGTACCCATGTGCTCAACGCCGTATCGCCCGCCTTTACCAGTTCTCTGCCCTTTGGCGAGTGGATTGTCAGTACCCATGTATCTCGTACCCGACCTGCTTAAACCTAATCTGAAATTGGTGTTCTGCGGTACGGCGCCCAGCCGCATTTCCGCTGCGCATAAGGCATACTACGCCAATCCCGGCAACCAGTTCTGGGCGGCGCTACACCGCACCGGCATTACCCCCACCCGCTTTGCCCCGCAAGATTACCCCAAGCTGCTGCCACTTCACATCGGCCTGACCGACTTATGCAAAACCGTATCAGGTAATGACGATGAACTGCCTCCCGAAGCCATTGACCGTGATGCGCTGCATGAAAAAATCCTCAGATACCAGCCAAGGCTACTGGCATTTACCAGCAAGCACGGCGCGTCGATTTATTTCGGGCGTAAGGTGGAATATGGCATGCAGGACGCAAAGCTAGGCAAAACACGCTTCTTTGTGCTGTGCTCAAGTTCTGGCCGGGCAAGGCGCTTCTGGCGAGAAGACGTATGGCAGGAACTTTCAGATCATTATAAGTCGCTTTAGAGCTTCGGCGGCTGATCCAGATAATCTTTTTCCCATATCTGGCGATGCGCCGCAGCGCCGACATTGCCGCCCGATAGAATCACCACGATATGCTGGCGCGTCTTTTGGGTCTTCAGCCATTCAAAGGCCGCTGCCATCGCCATGGCAGAGGTGGGCTCCACGGTGATCTTCAGCAAATGCTGTAGCCACTGCGTCCAGTAGATAATGCGCTCTTCCGGCACTTCATAGAAACCGTCGAGTTTCTGCAAATACTGGAAGGTCAGTTCCGAAACATGCAATGTGCGTGCACCGTCGGCAATGGTCATCGGTGTGTCATCAAATGCCATGATCTTGCCTGCGCGGTACGACTCAGCGGCGTCATTGGCAATGAGCGGCTCTGCACCAAATATTTTTGCTTTGGGTTTAAGCAGCTGCGCCGCCAGCCATGTGCCGGATAACAAACCGCCGCCGCCGCATGCGGCAAAGATAGCATCGGCCATAAGGCCATCCTGCAGCGCTTCATAGCATGCCGTACCCTGCCCTGCGATCACATGATTATCCGCAGAAGGGTGGATAAAATATTTGCCCTGCGCTTTAAACGTGGCTGCAAGTGCTTCTGCTTCCTGACGCGTTTTGGTCAGGATCAGTTCTGCGCCATACGAACGCGTTGCCTGCTGCTTCACCTTGGAGACGAATTCCGGCATGATAACCGTTGCCTTGATGCCCAGCATCTGCGCAGC
>JAGVKI010000258.1 GCA_020050695.1 Alphaproteobacteria bacterium
GTAGGCAATATCTGCGAGCCTTTGGTTTCCTGCTCAAAAATAATCTGGGTGAGCACCTGGCGGGTCAAATCCTGACCGCTCTTGGCGTCGAGCACAATAAAGTCAGTGCCCCTTTTTACGCGGTCGCACAGGTCTTCAAGCGTAATATACGCGCTGGTTTCCGTATCATAGAGACGGCGATTGGCGTATTTTTTAATAATAACAGGCTGTTGTTTTTTTGCTGCTTGTTCCATTTTTCATCCGTTTGCGCAGAAATGGCGGAAATAAGGGGCCATCTGCTTAATGTGTATAATACAAATAATAGGCGGTTTTTTTAGCATTAATTGGGAATAACCGCAATGATTATCGGGGATTGCCCCTAAAATAGTTTACAAAGATTAACCAGGCGATACAGTAAGCGGGTTAGTTTCGTTCATGTCAGAACGTGCTTCGTGCTACATATAATAGAACTCGTTGTTCTGTTATATCCGGTACTTCCTGTGTAGGAGTCATCCCATGCTTTCGCGATCTATGTCGTCGGCGATGGAGGTTCTCTGCGCCTTGTTTCTTGTCGCCGGTCTGGTGACGGGACAGCTTACAGGCTGGGACAGCCCGCCCTGTCGTTTCGCGCTGGTTACCGGCGGACTCTTGTTGATGTTTATCATCATCACCGCCTACCCTGCGCCGTTTGACCGCCTCGCCCAAACGTTTTGTGACATCGGTACCCAGGCGTTCTTCATCGGCTTCGGTCTTGCACTCGTTGCAATGATCGAAATCATCGCCACCAGTGCGCTGATTATGGTTTTTCCGGCAGTGGCGTTTATGCTGCTGGGGCTGGTTTTCTTCAGTGTTTCGCGGTTCCTGTCTTTCGTGACAGGTAACAAACGCGAAGCATAGCCTCTTTCGAGTACACTCAGATGAAAAAGCTGAGCCCGGAGAGTGATTCAAGTTCTCTGTTCTAGTTGTAGGTGCAGTGCTCATGGCTGCGCAAGCAGCACAGTAGAGATACACACCACGCAACACTTAAAATCCCATGCTCTCTCTGCCGTAAGGTATCCTGAGCGTGGGATTTTCTGTTTCAGGGGACAAAAAACACTAGGAATTTTGGCGTTTTTCAGCATAATACGCCGCATGGATCATTCACATTACCAACAAATCGCCAAAGAGTTTATGGACCTTTGGCAGAAACAGGTTTCCGCTGCAGTCGGCGACAAGCAGTTCATCCAGACCATGCTGCAAATGTTTCAAACCATGCAGGCACCTAACTATGACCGAAAACCGAGCAGCGCAACCGCTTCCAACACTGCCAATGCACCTGATGCTGGCCATGAGCTGCTGGCTGAGTTCGCCTATCGCCTTTCAATGTGCGAAAAGCGCATTGCCAGCCTCGAACAGCAAATCGCCGGTAAAAAAGAATCCAAAACAAAAAGCGCAAAAACAACAGCCCCCAAATCAACTACCAATGGACGCGCTAAGCCAGGCAGTCACCGAGGAAGCAAAAAGCCGCGCAAATAACCTGCTATCGGGCATCTTGCGCTATGTCGACACTCCTTATACCCGCGATACGGATGAACCTGCTGCCATATGGCGGCGCGGTAACGCACGCCTGCTTGATTACGGCACACCCGCAGGCGCCAAAGGCCCCGTGGTGTTATTCGTGCCCTCGCTCATCAACCGCTATTATATATTAGACCTGGAAAGCGAACGCAGCATGCTGCGCTACCTTGCCACGCAGGGGCTATACCCGCTGGTGCTGGACTGGGGCGAACCCGGCAAGCATGAGGAAGCGTTCAGCTGCGCAGATTATGTCACCGACATATTGATTGCTGCGATTGATTTTCTATCTAAAACGTCCGGCGGGCGTATTGCGCTTGCGGGGTATTGCATGGGCGGCGTGCTGTCGCTTGCCGCTGCGCAGGCACGCCAGCAGAAGCTTTGCGCGCTCGCTCTGTTTGCCACTCCATGGGATTTTTCCTGCCCCACCTTCAAGCCTTTTGTGCTGGACGACCAATGGCTGCCACTTGCGCAATCGCTGATCGGTTCGCAAAATAAATTATCTGCCGATATTGTGCAGTCGCTGTTTTACCTGACGGACCCCTGGGTGTTTGAACAGAAATTCCGCCGCTTCCAGGAACTGCAGCCCGAAAGCCGTGCGGCAAAAGACTTTATCGCGCTGGAGCACTGGGTTAATGACGGCGTTCCCATGACCAGCCATGTCGCCGATGACTGCCTGATCGGCTGGGCGCAAAAAAACGACCTGATGCAGGAAAAATGGAAAGTCGGCGGACGCATCGTGCGCCCCTGCTCTATTACTATCCCCACGCTTATCGCTATTCCGCGCAATGACCATGTGGTGCCCTACGAATGCGCACAGCCCCTGGCGGATGCCATGCCCAATGCCCATGTCATCAATCCCGGAGCGGGACATGTCGGGATGATCGTGGGAAGCCGCGCAAAACGTGAACTCTGGCAGCCACTTACCGACTGGATATTATCTATTAGCCAGTAAATCCGCCATTTTTTTGCAGTGCAACCTGAGGTTTTATTACAAAAACACTGGACAATCAGGCCCTAGGTTTTTACAACCATGGCTTGTTTCTATTACCCTTCAAGGAGTGTTGCTCATGACTGCTGATACCGATGTAGTGATTGTAAGCGCGGTACGTACCGCAATTGGTACTTTCAACGGGGGACTGAGTTCAGTTCCTGCTCATGCACTGGGCACCGCAGTATTCAAGGAACTGCTCGACCGTACCAAAGTATCCGGCGACGATATTTCCGAAGTTATCATGGGGCAGATCCTTACCGCGCATTGCGGCCCGAACCCTGCACGCCGCGCTGCGCTCGATGCAGGCATTCCTAAAGAAACCCCGGCATGGGGCATGAACCAGCTGTGCGGCTCCGGCCTGCGCGCTGTGTGCCTTGGCTGGCAGGCGATCAAAACCGGTGATTCCAGCGTGGTTATCGCTGGTGGCCAGGAAAGCATGAGCCAGTCCCCGCACGCTATCCAGCTGCGCAACGGCGTAAAGATGGGCACCGCAAACATGGTGGATACCATGCTGTATGACGCGCTGGTTGACCCTTTCCACAACATCCACATGGGTGTAACCGCTGAAAATGTTGCCAAGAAATTCGGCATCACCCGCCAGGAACAGGATGAATTCGCGCTGAACTCGCAGCAGAAAGCCGCTGCCGCTATTAAAGCGGGCAAGTTCAAAGACCAGATCGTTCCGTTTGTGATCAAGGGCAAAAAAGGCGACGTCACCGTTGATACCGACGAAGGCCCACGCGGAGACACCACGATTGAAAGCCTGGCAAAGCTTCGCCCTGCTTTTGATAAAGAAGGCACCGTTACCGCTGGTAACGCATCGGGCATCAATGACGGCGCTGCCGCTGTTATGCTGATGACCCGCGCTGACGCTAACAAGCGTGGCCTGAAAATTCTCGCAAGCATCAAGTCATGGGCGCATGCAGGCTTAGATCCGGCTATCATGGGCCTGGGCCCTATCTATGCTTCGCAGAAGGCGCTTGCCAAGGCAGGCTGGAAGCACCAGGACCTCGACCTGATTGAAGCCAACGAAGCATTCGCAGCACAGGCTATTGCTGTAAACCGCGAAATGGGCTGGGATCTTTCGAAGGTGAATGTAAACGGCGGCGCAGTTGCTATCGGTCATCCGGTAGGTGCATCAGGCGCACGTGTACTGACCACCCTGCTTTATGAAATGAATGCACGCGACGCCAAAAAAGGTATCGCCACCCTGTGTATCGGTGGCGGCATGGGCGTTGCAATGTGCGTTGAGAGATAAATTTGATTCGTGGTTATCGTGATGCGTGAAGACGTGCTGAAAATCAAAAGCTTCAAGGAACTAGACGTTTGGAAGGTTTCTATGGATATGGTTGATGTTGTTTACGACATGACAGCAGGTTTTCCTAAAAATGAACTATATGGCCTGACGAGCCAGATCAGGCGTTCATCCGTCTCCGTACCTTCCAATATCGCTGAAGGCAGTGCGCGCAATAATACCAAGGAATTAATACAATTTCTATTTATTGCAC
>JAGVKI010000232.1 GCA_020050695.1 Alphaproteobacteria bacterium
AATGCGTACAAAGGCCTCTTCCACCGGGAAAGACGTATCGCCCGCCGTATCTAAAAATGCGTTATGGATGGTAAGCGCATCGGATTGTGAAATCTGCTGCGGCAATATATCGCGCAGCGTATGCGGAATGCGGTCGATACTGACATGTTCACGCGCCGTAGGTTCGCCCTGGCGCAGCGCCTGGCGCACGATTTCCGGGCAGGACAGCGCCGCATCCATGACGGTCTGGTTGCCCAGCTTGCGCGTCATACGAGGATAAAAATAACAGGCATCGGATATAAAGCGGTCACCCTTTTCTTTGTGAATACCGCAAAGCCCGCCCTGCAATTTTACACAATACCCGCTGGCAGGGTCTTTACGCATGATCCACGGCACCTCCTTGGATGCCTCGATAGACGCCAGCAGTTCCGGCGCCTCGCTGCGGTAAAGATTGATGGTACCATCATCCACCTGCATAGACCATTGCTGGCAGCACGTGTCTTCGCACTTATCACCAAGGCAGGAAAATTCGGAAAGTACCTTACTGCGTAAAATCGGATGAGCCATAAGAAGCCCTACGTTAATGGGTTTGTCGTTTTTTCAGGGCATAGGCCATACCGGCAACCGGCATGTCATTTTCCATACGCACAGTCATATCCTGCTGCATGATAATTTCATAGCCCTCTTCTGCCGCCAGATGCTCGATGTAGGAATTGCGCTGGGTGTAACGACCTGTGGGCTTGAGATTATAATCACCGCCCTGCTCTTCACGTTCGATGGAAATAAGCAATATGCCTTTTTGCGCCAGCACCGCGCGCGCCGCTTTAAACAAGGGCGCTACGTCGCCAAGATAAATCAGTACGTCTGCTGCAACCACATAATCAAATGTCTGCTCACACTGCCACATGAATTCAACAATGTCCTGCGCAAAAAGCGCATTGTATAATTTACGGTCACGCGCCTTGCTGAGCATTTTCTGCGACAAATCCACCCCTACGCGCTGGCTTGTAATATCGCGAAATGCCTCGGCTACCAGGCCTGTACCGCATCCCAGGTCGAGCAGGCTGGCATCTTTGGGAAGCCCCACTTCAGCAGCCATTTGGGCAAGCAGGCCTGGCACCTTATAACCAAGCACATGAATCAGATGATGGTCAAAGCGGTCTGCGTAATGATCGAATAAGTTGCTGATATATTCGGCAGGCGCCGTTACCATCGCATCACCCTTTAGCATCGCGTCGAAATAACGCATCACTTTATCATCTGGCGAAAGCATCAAGGCCTGCGCCAGCAGGTCTTTGGCCTGGTCATTTTTATGCTGGCGCAGCAGCGCGTTGAGCAAAAGCTGCGTGATATACACATTGTCTTTTTGCAGCCCATGCGCCTGGCTCAATATCTGCTCTGCCATCGCATATTGATGCTGGATGAGCAGCAGGCTGCCCAGCTGCATATGGCTTTCCCAGCCGTTGGGATTGGACTGGATCGCCTGCATCGCATAGCGCGTGGCCATATCATACTGGCCCTGCTGTTCGCTCACCATCGCCATGCCGTGCAGCGCTTCATAGGCATTGGGATTATATTTGAGCGCACGGGCAAGGCTGGCGTGGGCTTCGCTGTAGCGTTTATGTTCGATAAGCAGCTTGCCTTTTTGAATATGCCCCCATTCATTTTCCGGGGCACGTTCGATGACGCGGTTGAACAGCTTTTCTGCCTTGTCATGCGCGCCCTTCATCATATGGCACAGGCCTTCATGCAGGTCGATTTCAGGAATATCGCGGGCGGCGCGGGCATTTTCAAACATCAGGATCGCATCGTCGAAATTATCCTGCTGCGCCATGGTATCGGCCAGCAGCAGCATGGCTATCGGATCGGTTGGCTGGAGCAGATGCGCGGTGCGAAACGCCGATTCGGCACCGGTATTATCGCCAAGGGAGAATAATATCTGGCCATGCTGTATGTGGAACGCTGAATTTTCCGGCTGCATCTGTATGGCCATCTGCGAAAAGGTCAGCGCATTGCCATAGGTGCCGGTCGCACGAAACAGCGACGACATCAGGTAATAGCCATACGGAAAATCAGGATGCTCATCGAGCATGCTGCGGCAAATATCCGCTGCCTGGCGGAGATGTCCAGCCGCCACCAATGCCTCGGCTTCCTGGTATGCCAGCATCAGGTTCTGAGCCATACGGGTACTGCCCTTTCAAAAGATGCGCCGGCGATAGAAGCGCAACAGCAGATTATAACATGTGCTGTACTTTGTAAACGTCCTGCGGGAATACGTACTGAACACCGATTTTACGCTCAATGTCGATAAACAATGGTGCGCGAGCATTTACCGACAGCTTGATCTGGTCCATGCCACGATGCACGGATACGATCAGCAATACGGCAAGGGTGTTTTCTTCAATCTGCAGATCGCGAAGCGCGCTACGAATATCTGCTGAGGCAACAATCTTGTTTTCCATTTCCAGCGGCAGCGCAATGAATGCGAGATCCGGATCGTCGAGCGACTGCATCAGCATGAACTGCTGCATTTTAGGATTAGGGAACCCTGCCAGCGCAAACCGGTTACGGTCGGGCATGCCAAGCATGCCGCGCGGGAACAACACAGCTTTATCGAGGGACACCGTCACCTCGCCAAAACGCGATTTAATGACTTCCGTCGTAGCTCCGCCTGCAGGATTGGCCTGCGTAAGAAGGGTGGACTGGTTAAGCATACGTACCGCCTTTTTTTCTTCTGCGATCTGGGTACCTGATACCATTAGGAAACCACAGTCTTATTAATTTACCTTAAAAAATCAGATAGCCTCAAGGAATTAATTTTTGCAAATGCCTGAAAAGCAGCTTGCAATATACCTTGATTAACAGCTACCTGCGTTGAAACCGCCACAATATCGGTATTGCCGATGGTTTCCTGCAACCCCTTCCAATAGAGCACGAACGTCTCGTGGTTCTTGTTGATATTGGATACGGCTACCTTGTTGGAATCCGCAGTAGCCTTGGTGGAAACCACGCCCTGCACCCCTTCCTGGATCAGCGAATAAGCACGCTGGAATAACTCATCGCTGTTTTCAATATCCGCCTGTTTGGCCGTTGCAAGCCCTGCAAAAATTTTCTGGATACCCGGATCATCGGCGCGCACATTGTAGGTAATTACAATATTATTGTCCGCGCGCAGGGTGATGTCCTGCTGGCTGCCGGTATAATAACCGGTATCAGGCACGCCATCTACCGCAAGTGACGGAAAATTCACATTATCTACCGCAGGCGAATCCACCTGGCTGCCACTGAACAGGTAACGGCCTGCCGAGTTGGTATTAAGCTGGCCTACCATGATCTGCCATTTTTCCTGTAATTGCAGCTGGAAGGCGGTATTGACCTGAATACCCGTGCGGCGCTGCGCAATCAGGTTATTAAGGTCGGTAGCCACCGTAATAAGCTGGCCAAGAATACTGCTGGTCGTCTCCAGGCGGGCTTCAATGGCCTTGTTGTCATTTAGGTATTGTCCGCTCTGGGCAATGGATGCGCTCAGCGCCAGATATTGCTGCGACTGGTTGGCGATACCGGCAAAATCTTTCGATTTATTACCGCTGGAAAGCTGGCCCTGCTGCTGAGCCAGTTCAGAACTGACCTTGGTTACGTCCCCAATGGTCTGCTGAAATAACTGAAGGGTACTTACGCCATTAATTGCCATAACTCATTCTCCTTTTACCGCTACCTGCCGAACGACGACAGCAGCGTATCAAATAATTCGTTAGCTACCGAAATAACCCGCGCCGATGCGGAATAGGCATTCTGGTAGATGACCGTATTGGCCAGTTCAGTATCCAGATTCACACCGCTCACCGAAGAGGAGCGTTGCGTAAACCCGGCAAGCAGCGACTGCGCATTCGTGGCGTCGGTATCAAACGTTACGGCATTGGTGGCCGCTGCGCCGATAATCTGCGCGGCGTAGGAACTAAAACTCTGCGTGGTCTGTGTGAGTTCGCCGGCCGCCGCAAACAGCGTTGCACCAAGCCCAATATCGGCCAGGCGCTGGATGATGCTGTTATCACCGATATTGCGATGGTAGGTATAAAGCGGATCAGCGTCCGGATCGTTCGGCTGCGCCACACGCACCAGGCTACCCAGCGACAATAGCGACGGGCCGTTTTGAATACGACTTTCCACCTGTAAATTCAGGGCACTGCCTTTGACCGTATCACCGCTGACGGTAGGGATGTTGGATTTGAAAAAATTGTTCAGTTCAAAATAATGCGAGAAGCTGCGATTACTGCCCGCCTGCGGTGGCACGTCATTGGGCTTGCCCAGCTGCGTGCTTTCCATGCTGTCAACGGCAACCACTGAGCTGCTGCTGCCAGATACCAGCTTGAGAAAACCATTGCGCTGCGTGGTATAGGTGCTGCCGGATTTAGGCAGTTCATTGCCATTTTCATCCACCAGCATTGCCGTCAGAATCGGCTGGTTGGTGGTTGGCTGCACGATTTCCGCCTGGCCGGTTGCGGTTACAACCGAATAGCGGCTGTTGAGTATATTGCTCTGGCCGTTATTAACGCGGTAGTTGATCACCGCTGTGGAAATATTGCCCTCCCCATCATCCACACCCACCGACACGCTGACGGTAAAGTAAGGCGAGGTCGAATTACCCGACAGATCCGCAATAAACGACCCGTTGCTGAGGGTGCGTACGTTACTGCCTGGTTCAGCCGTCGTATAGGCTGGCAGCGCTGTCACGCCGGGCACCGATACCGCAGCGCCAGGGCTGGCCGCCGTATCGGTTTCGATTTCAAAGCTGGTGGCTGTTACGTTTTTAATGGTAAAATAGCCAGTCAGGTCACCCATAGGGATGCCGTTAATAGCCATGCCGGGGCTGCCTAAATAAATAGTCTGGCCTTCGGCCAGGCCATTGCTGGTGCCAGAGGTGTTGATGGTTACGACATTGCTGCCCGCTGTGGTCACATAGGTATCAGGGCCGCCGGAAGCCAGCGCTATCGCGGGAACGCCCGACGTCACCGCGCCGGTGCTGACACCAAGGTTATCGAGCACCTGCACATCGGTCACAAAGAAACCAGCAGGCAGGCCGGAGATATTGTTTAGGTCAAAATCAAACGTGAACAGTGGCGGATTTCCCGGAAGCGACTGACTGTCGGAAGCCAGGCGGATATTGTTCATGTTGCCAACTTCTACTTTGGCCTGCGGTACGCCGTAATACTGGTTTATTTCGTTTATGATGTCCTGAGTGGTTGGGTTGCCGGTACCGTTCTTGGTTGGCAGGTTGGCCAGGTCAATCACATACGGCATGATACCGGTTTCATCCGGATAGGGCGAAGCAAGCGGCTGGCCATTGGTGCCGAGCATCGCAATCTGCACGCCGCCTGTCCATCCGCTGTAATCGCCTGCATTGACCGAGCGTGTACCTGTATAGCTGCTGGCGCCAGGATAGCCTGTACCCAGGTTATGAACCGCATTGAACTTGTCCACCAGCGTTGCTGCCAGCATGTCGAGTTCATTGAGAATATTAGGAATCTGCGTATCGCGCATCTGCACATAACCTTGCAGCTTGCCGCCGCCAAGGAAGCTTTTGATGCTGCCCTGCGCGCCGCTGGTCAGCAGGTCGTAGCTGGGGCCGACAGGCGCACCATCAGGCGTCAGGCGCTGTACGGTAAGGGGCGATAGAGTGGAGTTATTGGCAAAGCTGGCCGAGGACACGACAGGAGTGTAGCTTAACTGGTAGACGTTTTCGTCCAGCAGCGGAATACCGCTGGAAGTCACCAGATGCACTGCGCCGTTTTCACGCGAATAGGTGCTTACGCTCAACTGCTCGGAAAGATTCTTGATCAGCGTGTCGCGCTGGTCTTCAAGATCCGCCGTGCCACGGCCAAGGGAACGCGCACTTACAATGCTTGCATTAACCGTGTGCAGCGCCTGCAGGTCGTTATTGATCTGGGTGACGCTAGCGGCAATATCCTGATCTGCCTGGTACTGGAGATCCTGCAGGGAAACCGCAAGCCCCTGAATCTGGCCAGCAAGGGTCACAGCGCTATTGACGGTGGTACGCTGAAGCGTGGTGTCTTCAGGCGTTTGCGC
>JAGVKI010000020.1 GCA_020050695.1 Alphaproteobacteria bacterium
AGCCGCTTTCACCGGTCAGGCGCTTGTAGATTTCGTCCGCCATGATATGGGCGATACGGCGCCAGTTGCTGGTGAGGGTATTATATTCTTTGCCTGCGATCTGGGTTTCGCCAAATACGTCCCACAGACGGAAGGTAACCTTCAGTTTGCCGCCGCCCTGGTCAATCACACTGCCGGTAACCAGCGCTTGTGCATTGATCTGACGCCAGTCACCGAAGCGGGGTATATTGGTCTGGGTGGTGACCTGTTCAATGAACGAGGATTTATTGATAGGGCGGAAAAGACCTGAGCGCTCAAGATCTGCCGATACGACATTAATGATGTCCTGGCCGGCCTGGCTTCCGGCAAGGTCCGGCAGAGCGATAGGCATTGGCTCTACATTGCCTCGCGTAATATCGATATGCAGTACGGCGTAAGCGGGTGAAGTGAGCATGAATACCGCAGTTACGAATGTAAGCAGGGTACGGGGCCGGGGTAGATTTAGCAGTAGGTTTCGCATCATACGCATCGCCATATATCTATTTGAACACCATCTATGTTTAAGCAGTTACTTATGTAAAAAAACAATCAGAAAAGCATGTCCCGGGGATTGAATCGCATCTCCATTTCGCGCCATGTCTGATATTTATCTTGTGGCAGGTTTTGCAGTGGGCTGGCATGACGTACAGCGCGGATAGCACTATCTGCCGCAGCTCTGAAAAACGTGTCGGCACTGTAGCGCGCTTTGCTCTCATTGGCTAGTTCAACTTTCAGCACTTCGCCGTCCTGGCGCAGTTCCACATTGAGCACCACGATAAGTTCATGTGCATCCTTTGCACCTGCAGGCACGTTCCAGTATTTAGCGATCTGGCTCATGATGGCGTCTTTTTCGCTAAGCGACATTGGCAGCGAGTCATCATACTTCTGGGAATTATTCTTAGACGCCTTGTCTTCCTTATCGTTCTTGTCAGACTTTTTGTCGTCTTTCTTCTTGCTGTCGTCAGACTTTTTCTTGTTTTCCTTAGCCAGCGTGTCGAGAACTTTACGGAAATCGTCCTGCTCAGACTTTTTCTTTTCCTCTTTCTTCTTTTCTTCTTCTTTTTTCTTCTTTTCGTCCTTCTTCGGATCAGGCTTAGGAGGCTCTGGCTTTGGCTCAGGCTTTTTTTCCTCGGGCTTAGGTTCTTCTTTTTTAGGCTCTGGAAGCGGCTCAGGCTTAGGTTCCGGCTTAGGCTCGGGTTTTGGCTCAGGCTTAGGTTCTTCTTTTTTCGCTACCGGCTTTTCTTCTTCCTTGGCGGCTTCCTTTTGCTTTTCTTCTGGCTTTGGATCGGGCTTTGGCTCAGGCGCATCCATCGGCTTTACGTTGGTAATGCCGGTGACAGGAAGCAAATCAACGGTGATGATAACCGGTTCTGGCGGCGTGGGCGCAAGCAGTTCCGGCAGCCCCACCAGAATGGAAAACAGCAAAAACAGATGCACGCCTACCGAAAGGATCACACCTCTTTCGCGTTCGCTTTTATAAAACTTGTGCAGCCGTTGCATTGCGTGTGTGTAAGGAAAAGACGGTTATTTTGTAATGGTTTCGGTGATCAATGCCACCTTGGTAAAGCCAGCGGCGTTAATTTCGCCCACCGCCTGCATTACCTTGCCGTAATCAACCGCTTTATCGCCGCGTACAAAAATGCGCGTATCTTTTTTCTCACCAGCGATATTGACCAGCTTTGCCTGCAGGTCTTTAAGTTCAATAGCGCTTTTTTGCAGGTATATCTTACCGCTAGAACTAATAGTGACCGAAAGCGGCTCATCCTGGCCGCTGACTGGCGCAGCATTGCTCTTGGGCAGGTCCACCGATACGCCGGACGTCATCATAGGCGCGGCGACCATAAAGATCACCAGCAGTACCAGCATAACGTCCACCATAGGGGTGATGTTGATTTCGCTAAACCGCGCGGCGCGTCTGCTCGAGCGGCGTTTCATTGCCATGCCCATAGGTTTTAGCCCTCCATTTGACGCGATAAGATGGTGTCGAATTCAGTGCTGAAATCCTCAAGCTTGTTGGAAAAACGATCCACTTCGCTGGCAAATTTGTTGTAGGCGATTACCGCCGGAATAGCGGCAAAAAGGCCGATAGCGGTTGCAAAAAGCGCCTCGGCGATGCCCGGAGCCACGGCAACCAGTGAGGTGTTCTTGCTCATGGCAATCGCGTGGAAGCTGTTCATGATACCCCATACCGTGCCGAACAAGCCGATGAACGGTGCGGCGGCGCCGGTTGTGGCAAGGAAGCCCAGCCCGCTTTCCACCTGTTCCAATTCTCGTGAACGTGCTACCTGCATTACCTGCACGATACGTTCGCGGATGGAAATTTTCAGCCCCTGGCCGCTCTGGCCGTTGGTGCTTTTGGAACGGAACCATTCTTCCATGGCGGCAACAAAGATGATGGCCATAGGGTGGTTGGCGCGCTTTTTGGTTTTCTCATAAAACTTGTCCAGCGCTTCGCTTGACCAGAAGTCGCTCTCAAAGCGGACGGACTTGGCCTGGATTTTACGAAACAGGAACCATTTTTCAAAAATGATCGCCCAGCACCAGATGGAAGCGAAAATCAGCAGCATCATGACGGACTTTACGATCCAGTCGGCCTGCATGAACATGCCTATCAGCGAAAAATCAGGAAGCGGAACGGTGCCTGCCAGTGTGGTGGAGTCTACGCCTTCAACGGCGGTAGATACAGCGGTAGATACGGGGTCGGCCATGAGAATGCTCTATTTCGTTTGAGGATTAAAAAGTTTCAGCAGTGGTTTTCGCACCGTATCGGGCAGGCGAGCAAGTTTCATGCCTTTACCTATGACGGCTAGTTTTACCTCGAGGGTAACCAGCGTCTCGCTGCCACGCAGTATGGTCTGGTGCATGTCCATACTTACCTTGTTTATATCGGTCAGGCGGGTCTGTATTGTCAAGAGATCATCTAACATGGCGGGTTTTAAAAAATCAGCGATGCAACGGCGCACCACAAAAGCCACATGCTGCTCTTCCATTAATTGGGATTGGTCTATGTCGCACATGCGCAGCGCTTCGGTGCGTGCACGTTCGGCAAAACGCAGGTAATTGGCGTAGTACACGATACCGCCCGCGTCGGTGTCTTCATAATATATGCGCACCGGAAAGGTGTGAACGCCTTTGGATGATGCAGTGGTCTTCTTAATCGGCATTTTCAACATCGAGATCGAGTAAGGGAAGGGTGGCAATCTGGGTAGGCGGCTTCATGCCTAAATGCTTAAAGCAGGAATGGGTGAGCATGCGCCCGCGCGGGGTGCGCTGGATAAATCCCACCTGCAGCAGGTAGGGCTCGATGGTTTCTTCAATGGCATCGCGCTGCTCTGACAGGCCCGCCGCAATGGTCTCCACGCCCACCGGGCCGCCCTGGTAATGGTCGGCTATATAGCGCAGATAACGGTGATCAGCTGAATCCAGCCCCAGGCCGTCTACTTCCAGGCGGCGCAGCGACTGGTCGGCCAGTTTTTTGTCAATCACTTCAAGGCCGTCCGCATTTGCAAAATCACGCACGCGGCGCAGCAGGCGAATGGCAATACGCGGCGTTCCGCGTGAACGGCAGGCAATCTCGTGCGACCCGTCCTTGGTGATGCCGATATTGAGCAGGCTGCAAGCGCGCTCGATCACATGCTGCAGGTCTTTGGTTTCATAAAAACGCAGGCGCAGCGGAATACCAAAACGGTCACGTAGCGGCCCGGCAATCAGTCCCAAGCGGGTGGTGGCGCCAACCAGTGTGAAGGGAGGCAGGTCAATACGCACGGTGCGCGCCGCCGGGCCTTCGCCGATCATCAGGTCGAGTTTGAAGTCTTCCATGGCGGGATAGAGAATTTCTTCCACGGCAGGATTCAGGCGGTGGATTTCATCGACAAAGAGCACGTCGCCTGCCTGTAAATTGGTAAGTACCGCAGCTAAGTCGCCCGCTTTAGTCAGGATCGGCCCGGATGTTGGCTTAAAGCCCACACCCATCTCCTTAGCCACAATCTGTGCCAGCGTGGTTTTACCCAGCCCCGGCGGGCCATAAAACAATACATGGTCAAGCGCGTCCGAGCGGCCACGCGCTGCTTTGATAAAGACACGCAGGTTCTCACGCGCTTCCTTCTGCCCGGTAAAATCATCCAGCGACAGCGGACGCAATGTCTGCTGCGCGTGGTCTTCTTCGCTGATTGCCGGGGAGGTC
>JAGVKI010000065.1 GCA_020050695.1 Alphaproteobacteria bacterium
CAGCCTTGAGGCGCAGTTGCAGCGCCTTTCAGATACTGCGCATGGGCAGGCAGCCCCACAGGAAAAAGACCCTTATCTTAACGGCCCTTCGCTGATCAACGATGCGCCAAGCCAGGAAGATATTGATAAGCTGTTTGGTTCAAGCTGAGCCGGTGAAGTTAAAGAATATTTTCAATTTTTCTATTTCAGCTTTAATGGCTTCCAGGTGTTTGCTTGCGTCCTGATAGGAAAGATGACTGCTCATCTCGGCATTTCTGCATTGCTCCGCCAGTTGATGCATGCCTAAATTAGCGGCTGATCCCTTTAGGTAATGCGCGGCACTTTTCCAGTCTTCGTGCTCGCTCTCACGCCGTGACACTTCCAGTATGCTTAATTTGTCATAGGCCTGTTTAAAAAACAGGGACAATATTTCCTTTTCTTCTTCAGGTGTTTCTGCAGATAAACGGAATTGGCCTATATTGACCGGGGAAGGGTTGGATATATCGGTATTGACTGGCTGCGGTTTTGCCAATTCAGGAATCATAAACCACTGGCTCAAACAGTGCCTTAATTTATCCGGGTCCACAGGTTTGCTAATATAATCATCCATGCCTGCATTCAGGCATTTTTCACGGTCACCTACCATGGCATTAGCGGTCATGGCGATAATGGGAAGGTGGTTTTTCATGCCGACGCGAATCAAGTGTGTTGCCTCATAGCCATCCATTTCAGGCATCTGGCAATCCATCAATATGGCGTCATAGGGTCGTTCTTTTAAACACTCAAGTGTATGAATTCCATTCTCTGCGGCATCTATCAATGTAAATCCTAATTTTTTCAGAAGTTTGGTTAGTAGTATCTGGTTTACAGGGTGGTCTTCAGCAATCAGTATTCGTGAGGTCTGCGCCTCCTTACGCAAAGCGGTGATAGGGTAAGACGAATCGTTTGATGGCGTGGTAATTGGCTCGCATTTTTGTACCGGCAGCATAAACCAGAAGCGCGACCCTTTTCCTTCCTCACTTTCAAATCCAATTTCTCCTCCCATCATGGAAACAAGCTGCCTGGTAATGGTGAGGCCAAGACCCGTGCCGCCATATTTGCGACTGATGGAGGGATCGCCTTGAACAAATTTCTCAAAGATAGCCATTTGTTTATCGCGCGGGATTCCGATGCCTGTATCTTCGACGGTGCAAAGCACATGAGTAATAGAGTCATTATAGGTTAATTCCGCACTAACCGTTCCTATCTCTGTAAATTTAATGGCATTGCCTACCAGGTTGGTCACTATCTGGCTAAACCGCCCCGGATCGCCTGCTATAATCGCCGGGCAATTGCCATCAACACTGCAAATTAATGCGACATTTTTTATTTTAGCCAAGGATTGCAACGCTTTTACGGTCTGCATGAAAATATCACCGACGTAAAAAGGCGTGTTTTCTAATACAAGTTCATTGGCCTCAATTTTCGAAAGATCCAGAATATCGTTCAATAGCAATAGTAGATTGCGGGCAGAATAGTTTATGGTTGTTACATATTCTTTTTGCTCTGAGGTAAGCGGTGTATCATTGAGTAAATGTGCCATGCCAATAATACCATTCATTGGCGTTCGGATCTCATGGCTCATATTGGCTAGAAACTGGCTTTTGGCTATGGTGCTGAACTCGGCAGATTCCTTGGCGTCCTGAAGATCCCGGGTATAGGCCTCCAGCGCTATATTAGCCTTTTGCAGTTCCTTTTTCTTTAAATGCGACATTCTTGCCGTATAGCCTGTTAGCGCAGTCAATACCGTAACAAGGGCTCCAACAAATAGCACAATGTCAGGAAGCCGGGATGTGTGCTGCGCAACCGCAAAAGGTTTAGCTTGCAAGGTAAAGTCCCATTCGATTCCACCGTAGGAAATATGGCCCTCTTTTTTCCATGGCGTCTGTAATAACGCGCCGTGCGCAACGGTAGAATAGATAACCTCATTTTGCTGGCGAACTTCAATATCGTAATTCTCAAAGCTTTCTTTAAGCAGAAGTTCAAGAATATGGCCGATGTAAATCGGCGATACCAGAAAACCATCCGGCTGGTTGTTTACATAAAGCGGGTGAATATATACAAATCCAGTCCCGCCCTGCTTTAGCATGATTACAGGTGTGGTATGGGCTTTGCGTGTGGCGATAGCTTTTTCTATGGTGCGCCGCCTGATTTCCTCTGATTTCAGGGAAAATCCTATAATGTTTTTGAATTCGTTCAGCGGAACTATCCAACGAATAACCGCATCGCGATCTGCCCATTCCACCGCTTTGAGTGAACGATACCCGGCGATGTAGTTTTCGGCGTCTTTATCCCATGCTTCTTTGGGGGTGCCCCCGCTCACTTCCCACCGGCTTGCCATGCGGTCAAGTGCTGTAAATACCTCCCTCAGGTGATTTTCGGTAATATATTTGATATGCTGCGCTTCATTGACTATTTCATCGCGAAACACGCCGTCTTCATGCGAAATAATACCCTGCCATATGCCTATAGAAATAGCGGTAAGACAGGTAAGCGCAGGTAGCATACCCCATAATGGCAGGCTATTGCTTTTACGGAATGACCCTATGATAAGGGCTGTGCCTAAGACTACATAGCCAACAGAGGTATGCAGCGCGATATGCATTACCTTTCCCCAGCCATAGCTTTCATCTACGCCAATGGCGTAGCCCACCAGTGCAATAATCCCTATGGCCAGAACCAGAGATGCTAAAAATGCCGAGGCGATTTCGGTGTATTTTTTGATACGCCAGCATGCCAGCAGCATCAGAGAAAACCCTGCCATAGTGAGGCTGAAGCAGGTAAGGGGTGACATGCGTCCTGGGTATGCTGAACGTGTGGTCGTAAAGGGCTGCGCGAAAAGGACATCGAGGCCGGTGTTCATCTCAAAGAGATACTGTAAGCCTGTCGTAAGGCCTATGAGGGCAGTGAGTATGCCGCATATGGCAGACATCCGGTTGTTTCGATGTAAGGCCATGATACCGATGCCGCATAGCGAAAAGCATAGTGCCGTATTGAATTTCATGGGGGCGTAATCTGGGGATATCTGCACCAGGGCAATGTTTTGCAACTGCCATCCCAGCATGACGGTCACACCCAGCAGCATAAGCGCCAGCCCGCTAATTAGCATATACGTGGCGAGGTAGGGAAAATACCATTGTTTGGCAAGCGGCATAGGAGTCCTGTGGTGGATGCGCCGGGTGGTTAAACGGTCATGCTTTCATAATAATATTAATATTCAATTGACCGCTTGCATGTTCGGTTCTCAATTTGAGAAATAAATAGAAAAACATGGGTTAATCAATTAAACAATATATTGATTAATAATATTAATTATTTGTCGATACTGGGGCACATTCCTTGCGTTTAGATAACTGCAAGGGGGATGTATGAAGCTATTCAGTCACGATGCAGAACGAATTTTGTTTGAAAAGGCCAAATCCTTAAGCGCGCAGCATGACAGCTGGCGATGCCTTTACATTAATTTCTCAGACGAGCGCCATGAGTATAGCGAAGGTTTGCGTACCCATATTGTAACGAACATACTCAAAGAACTGCTTGAGGATGAATATGGCTATATTTACCTCTGTGGTGATGGCGATGTTTTTATCCTTTTCCAGGGCAAGGTTCAGCCCATCTTAAATAAAATAGGAGAGCAGTTCCGAGGGATTGGCGGGCGCCATTCGAGTATGCAGCCTGAGGATGAGCTCTATACTCTTTTAGACCTGTCGAAACACTGGCAGTTGTTTTTTACCTTGTGTAAAAACAAATTACCTCCCGAAACCTCCCTGCCTTCCCAGCCGCTAAAACCTGCGGTTGCGGCATCGCCTAAATTACTGCCCATGGCGGATCCGGAGTTGTTTGTGACCGCTGCGGCGGCCCGCTCTAGCCGGGAGCGCCTGCTGGTCTTGCTGGTGGAGGATGACCCCTTTACAAGAAAGCTGGCAGCAAGCACCCTCAAGGGCCAATATGACGTTATAGAGGCGGGTGATGCTGCAGAAGCGCTCAGGATTTACAATAAAATGGCACCCGATGTCGTGTTTCTTGATATTGAACTGCCTGATGCCAGCGGCCATGTTGTTTTAGGCCGTCTGCTTACCCTTGACCCATCGGCTTTTATTGCCATGCTTTCAGCTAACAGCATCAAGGAAAATATACTTGCTGCCCTGGAAAAAGGTGCAAAGGGTTTTGTTACAAAGCCTTTTGCCAAAGAAAAGCTGCTTCACTACCTGCAATTATGTATGAGCCAGAAGCAGTCCTCGGTAAGCCATCACGGGGCAACGGCATGAACGAACAAACCCCTAAAATTATTGGGACTCCTGTGTTGTTTGAGAAACAAAAGGATACTCTCAGGCGCGCACGCGCGCCCATTCACATTTTGCTGGTAGATGATGACCCTGTCACACAGGCGCTGATTAAAAACCTGGTTAAGGGCGATTACTGCATAACGATATGCAACAATGTTTACAGCGCGGTCAGTGAGTATATACGCATAGCACCGGATATTGTTTTCCTGGATATAGCGCTAGGTGATTCGCAATATAGCGGGTTCGATGTATTGCACACCATGCATATGCACGACAGTGCGGCCAATGTCATTATGATCAGCAGTAATGGAAATGCCCATAATATCGCCCGCGCTACGCGTGAAGGAGCTTACGGTTTTATTGCCAAACCTTTCGAAGCCACGCGAATAATAAGTTATGTAAAAGAATGCGAACGCATGAAAGCGGGCGACTATGGATATTGATCTTCTTTTACAGCAAATCCCAAGCTATACGAACGATGCGTTAATGATCACCACGGGTCGCCCTGTAGATGCGGCGTCCTTGCGTATTATGTACGTTAATCCTGCCTTTACAAAGCTTACCGGATACTCCCTTGAGGAAATAATCGGTGCATCGCCGCAAACCCTCGAAGGTCCCAGAACTGATCCGGAAACCCTCACCCGTATCCGCCGTGCACTGCACGAAAAAAAGCCGATTATTGTTGAGCTTGTTAATTATACCAAGCAGAAGCATGAATATTGGGTGGAGGCATCTATCAGCCCCGTACTGGATGAGCAGGGAGATTGTACGCACTGCATTTATATCGAGCGGGACATAACAGAACGCAAGGTGATGCAGGAAGCCGCTGAAAAGCAGGCGATTGAGTTTTTGAGTAGCGAACTGCGCACACGTGCTATTCTAAACAGCATTGTAGACGGTATTATCACCTGCGCTGCCGATGGAACGATTGAATCATTGAGCCCTATAGCCGAAACCATGTTCGGTCATGATGCATTCGATGTTGAAGGCATGCAGATAACGTCTCTGTTCACCCTGGGGCCAAAAGAAATAGAAATGTTGCTATCTGACAGCAACAGCCCGTCCTCGCACGCCATGCATGGTATACGTAAAGATGGCACGGTGTTTAGTGCGGAAGTGAATATCAGCCGTATCGCCTCTACAGAAAAGGTTCTGAACGTTATCGCGGTGCGTGACGTTACCGAACGCCAGAAACTGATGATGCAGATGAAGATGGCTAATTTGCGTGCAGAAGCCACAGCACTTGAATTACAGAAGCATCTTCAGGATGCCATGGAACTGAGGCTGAAGGCTGAAGAAGCGAATCTTGCCAAAAGTAATTTCCTGGCCAATATGAGCCACGAACTCAGAACGCCGATGAATGCCATGCTGGGTATGTGCGGCCTTCTTCTGGAAACCAAACTTGATGAAGAGCAGATGGAATATGGGCGCACCATTCATAACGCCAGTGAAAACCTGCTCATGCTGCTTAATGATATTCTTGATATTTCCAAGGTAGAAGCAGGCGACCTGCAGCTGGAGAATGTCCCCTTCAGCCTTAAGCTGCTGCTTTCCGATACGGAGCGTCTGTTCACACCTCTTGCTGAATCGCGCAAACTTAGCTTTGGCATTAAAATCGATAATACTATCCCGGACTGTATTATGGGGGATCCTGCCCGTCTTCAGCAGATTCTGCATAATCTTATCAGCAACGCCCTTAAATTCACCAGTGAAGGAAGCGTGACGCTTTGCGCATCCCTTAATCTTGAAAACAACAGCGAACTTATTTTCAGCGTTACCGACACAGGCATAGGCATTCCCGCTTCCAAGCTTGAGGCGATCTTTGATAAATTTACGCAGGCCGATGCTTCCACCACCCGTAAATATGGCGGCACCGGTCTGGGGCTTGCCATTACGCGCGAACTGGTTCACCTGATGAACGGCACTATAACTGTAAGCAGCCGTATGAATGTAGGGTCGGTCTTTACCTTCTGTTATCCGATGGTGATTGCCCTGGAAACCGCTATTCCGATTAATAAACCCAGCCAAAAAACCGCTACCACCAAAGCAGTCTTGCAGGATGTGCGTATGCTGGTAGTTGACGATCACCCGATCAATCTCATTTTTGTTAAAAAACTTCTGCATAAAATGGGGGCGACACATATCGACCATGCAGAAACGGGTACAGAGGCCCTCATTAAAATTGAAAATAATCAATATGATATTGTGTTTATGGATTGCCAGATGCCTGAAATGGATGGGTACGCGGCAACAGAGGCCATACGTAAGCGGGAAAAAGCAGAAGGGTTGTCGCATTTACCGGTAATCGCCATGACCGCTAATGCCATGGTCGGTGACCGCGAGAAGTGCCTGCGCGCCGGCATGGATGATTATATCAGTAAACCCATTATCCCTTCGGCGCTTGCGGATGTTTTCACACGCTGCCTCAGCAGGGAAGGTGCATCACTGGTATCCGTTACCGACACGCAACAACCCGCTTGTCCATTGAACAGCGCGCCTTCCTTTATTGATATGAACCAGTTTTTTCTGATACTGGAAGGAACGCCAGAAGAGCGCCATGAACTTACGGAACTGTTTTTATCACAGGCGAGCTTGAATCTAGATAAGCTGCGCCTTGCCCGTCAGGCTAACGATGCTTCGGGATGGAAGGCGGCGGCTCACCGCTTTAAAGGCGCCAGTGCAAACCTGGGGGCATCGCGTCTTGCGAATCTTTGCGCTGCCGCAGAACAGAACCCGGATATGCCCGAAGATGCCAAAGAAACAATGATAGAGCAGATAAGTTGCGCCATACACGAGGTCAGTGACTTCCTTGACAGTTATGGTGCAATGCACTAGCCATTAAGGCTATGGAAAATGATCCCAACAGTATATACGCCCGCATTGGCGGAAAAGACGCCGTAACGGCCACCGTTATCAAACTCTATGAGAAGATATTGATGGATGAGAGCCTGCAGCGTTTTTTTGACGGTGTAGACATCGCACGTATCCGCAGCAGCCAGGTGGCGTTCGTTACCATGGCATTGGGCGGGCCGCATCACTACAGCGGAGCGAACCTGCGCCAGGCGCATG
>JAGVKI010000174.1 GCA_020050695.1 Alphaproteobacteria bacterium
CACTGCTGGCGGCCTTTGCATTTTTGAGTAGTTTAGCCGCCTGCACGTCGGTGGTTTGTTTCAGGAAGAAGCTGCGGCCGCCGAAGATAGCGTTATTGACTTCCAGTTCAGCAGGAGTTGCAGAATAAGACGCGTTGAATGACTCATATTGCTTCAGGAAATCGACATATTCACGGTTGAATGCGCCAAAATCATTATCTTCTACAGCCTGATTGAGTTTGGCGAGTGTGGTCTTGCTATCCATTGTTATCTCCCGTTATAAATATTTTGTCCCTTATTCATACAATAGGTGGATAAATCCGCAATCAAATATTAATTAAAATTAACCTATGGAATGAAAAAGAGAATCACGGGTGGCAAGCCAGTGCTATCTTTGCTATATCAGCCTTTAATATTAGGAAGGTATCATGAAAAACATCAATATGGTTCTAATCGCAGCGCTGCTGCTGGTTACGGCATGTGCTTCGGCGGAAGAGCGGGCACAAAAGCAGGCAGAGCGTGAAATTGCTGCCTGTACACAAAAAGGCATAGCGCCTGATACGGAAGCGTTTGATGCCTGCCGTCTGAAAGAGCGAGTGGCCGCACAAAAACGCCGTGAAGCGCGCCTGGACAATAATGATAATTTTCGTCCCGGTACGATGCCAATACAAATGTACCGCTAGTGGTGGCTTAAGAAATCAGGATCAGTTCCTCTGCGCAGGGTTGCAGCAGGCGGCGATGCCATTTCTGGGCATGCTGCATTAACTGAAGCAGATCTTCACCTGTTGCATTGCCCGTATTTTGAAGCCAGTTCGCTGTTTTGGGTGACCAGCGCGCATCGCCTTGTGTGCGTCCCATCAGGCACCTCATGATAACATGATTATGCTGCGAGAAAACTGAGCCGCCGTTGGGAAACGAGTGATCCTGGTGATGGCGCACCCATTGTATCCGCTCCAGAATCGGGTTGCCTTCCTTATTTATTCTTTCAGGAAAATGAAATGTAGCACTGAGGATAAAACTCTCCTGAATGCCGGTAAAAGGGGTTTTGCGATACCCAATAGCGAGCGAATCTTTTGGTATGGTTTCTGTGCGGCCATTCTTTAATACGGTAACGCTTTCCACGAAATCAAAAATGGAAAGCTTGTGTTTTTTGCCTCGGCCTGCGTTCATTGCAAGCGCACCGCCAATGGTGGCAGGGACAGAAGAAAGGTAATAAAACGAATCCAGGCCATGGCGCAGGCAATAGCGCAATACCTGCATCACAGGCGTTGCAGAGGAAATCTCAAAACGCTGCCCGCTAAGCGGGGTGATGGAGCGCGGCATGTTGTTTTTTATCACGATGGTTTCAATATCGGGCCGGGTAAATAATGTATTCGAACCGTTACCCAGAAAATAAACTGACACGTTCTTTTCTTGCGCAAATGCCATGATATCCGCTAGCTGCCCTGCTGAGTGCAGTTCAGCATAATGTAAAAAATGGTGGGAAGTGCGGTACCAGGAAAGGCTATTGCTATGAATGGGCGCGGGTCTCATGGGCAATTATGCAAGTGCATGGTTTAGAAAATCCATGGAATATTGTCGCATCTGTGCAAGCTTTGCTTGCGCCGTTTCCCATGAAACACAGGTTTCAAACACAGTTTTCATTTGAGACGGAGCGGATATGGACCGATCATTCAAGCCCAGCATTTGCAGGAGATAATCGGTTTTATATGCTTTTAGAGCGTTACCCGCGTACACAAATGAGCGCTGGTAATGCACCGACAGGCATACACCGTGATAGGTCGTGGTAAAGACCGCGCTGGCATGACGGAAATATTCAGTCCATTCCTCCACGCAGCAATGCGGATATATATACCCTGAACCTTCCAGTGCCCTCTGGCGATTATAGGATACAATCTTCAGACCCCTTTGGGAGGCGTATGCGATAAGTTCCTGCCCGTATGCGATGGAAATCTGCTCCTCGATGTATGCATAAAGGTACGGCGTATCTAGTGGCGTGCCCCGGGTTTCGCTGTATGGTTTCTCATGCAGCAGTGAGGGGTCGAGTACAATCGCCGGTTTTTTGCCTGTCTGGTTTTCCACCATGGCAGCGGTGGATTCTTCCCTTACGGAAACATGGTCCAACTGCGCAAGTAAGGGACGAATTTCTTTGAGCCTTGATTCAAATACCGGTGTGTTGCAATAAGATGCGGCATAGCTGATTTTTCGTGGTGCAGGAGATGTAGTTGCAAGAAAATATGCTGGGTTCAGCCCTCGAACTATATTGATTTTCCATACCTCGTCACTACCTGTTACCAGCGCATCATAGTGACTTAGAACTCGTTGATTATAAAAGCTGAACGCGGGAGTTAAGTGTGGCTTCAGAAATTTTTTCTGTGCCCTGCAACACTGCCAGAAATGGTAAAGTTGACTTGGCTGAAACAGCCTTTTCAGGATGGAGTGTACGTAACTGCGAAGTGGCACATAGTCGATTATATATGCTTCATGCCCTAGCTGTTCTATCGCTTGTTTAAGGCATAATGCCTGTAAGGCTGAGCCGTAATTTGCATTACCCCGGTGGAATGTGATGATACCAACTTTCATGTATTCAAACACGTGCTTTTAGTAGGGGATTGCATTCTCACGGTTGTAGCGGGTGAGTATTGATAATTGGTTAACCGGCTGTGCGTTCGGTTTCTATTCTTGGCGGGGTCATGGACTCTTTTTGAGGGGGTTGGCATGGTTCTTCAACTTAACATGCAGCAAACGGAAATGATTCAGTCTTGAGCCGTTCATGCGCTTTACTATTAAAGATACGCCTGTGGATAACTATTAATATTAAACATTAGAAACTGATTTGAAAAATCTGTATAGGCTGAATATAGCAAATGTTATCCACATGTATAAGATGCTGTGGATAAATAATTTGTTGGCTGTGGGTAATCGGGAGGGCAGATGAGAGGATCATCTAATATAATGATTAATAAAGTAATAATTAATCAGCTTAAAAACGAGTGTTTTGAATAAACATAATTATTACCTGAAAGTGCCAAAAAGTTAACATAAATTATTGTTTTTGCTTGGTATATATGCTCGTGGCCTCATGTGGATGAGGGGGCTAAATACCTGTATCCTTTCACAAAAACTTCACACTTTGTTGCTATATTAACCTCAGATTTCTTCCTATTATGAGCGTAATCAAAGTAACGCTCCTTAAAATGGGCATTTAGGTAATTAGAGGCATATAGATATGGCACAGGCAGCAGCGACAGAGACAAAGAAAAAGGGTGGCTTATTCAGTGGCTGGTTTGCGGCAAAACCGGCACATGAAACCATTGCTACCATTGCCAGCGATCTTAAGATCCAAATTGACGTCGCTCCAAACGGCGATGCAAAACTGGCATTTCATAGCGATTCCGGTGTCATTAGTAAGCTGGTAAAGGCGCTTAAATCCGAAGGCGTCGAGATTCCTGACGGGTATATGCGCTCCAGTGTCATCTTTACCGATAAGAATGCCATTGATAAGGTCACGTCCATTTTAGATAAGGTTAAGCGAAGCGCAAAGTCCATTACGTTTGAAACGCTCAAGCCGCGTGCGAGCGAAGCGGATATGGAAGGTCTTACCAGCCCAGATATGTTTACGCTGCGCAACCAGGCGCAGCCTACCGTCGATATGGTCGGCTCGATTGTAAAGCTGGCTATCCGCGATAAAACCGACAGGCTGCGTAAACCCAAAGCAGCTAAAAAACAAGAAGAGCCTATCGATCTGGCTCATTATGGGCATGAAGCACCGCGCGGGAAGACCGTTACCCAGTCGGGTGCTGACGTAGACGATGATATGGGCTTTACCATGAATACGGACTACAAGATCAAAAACCGCAATGGATTGCAGGGTGGCCTTGTTGTGCAGGTTGCTGCCAGCGAAGATGAGCAGGAATGGAAGGACGGTGCCAAGGAACTGCGTGAGGCGCTTGGCGATAGCGGCGTTGCTACCGTGCAGCTGTATCATGGCGCAAAGAATCAGGATGTCCGCGGCTATATTATTGCCGGTATTCCTACCGACGCGCTGGTAAGCGAAAAGGACAAAACCGTCTCCAAGGACACGCTTAAATCGCGTATCCGTACGTATATTGACGCACAGAAGCAGGAATTGGCAGCGTCGTTTCCAGAGCCTGAAACCGTTGCGACATTTGGTTTGCCTGCGACGCTACCTGCGGATCGCAAGGAGTCCTACATTAAAGAACTACAGGCTGCTTTTGGTGCGGACGGCGATAAATATGTGCTGCCGATACATTCGGCCAAGACCAACGAGATTAAAGGTTTTAAGATACTGGGCGCAACCAAGGAAGAACTCCAGGCAGGCGGCAGCGGCAGCAATGATATGAAAGCCGCGCTGACGAAAATGGCAGGCGGTATCCGCGAGGAACTGAAGCTGGCTGATCGCCCTGATCTTAGCAAAGCGGTGTCG
>JAGVKI010000019.1 GCA_020050695.1 Alphaproteobacteria bacterium
AGCCGCCGAGGAAGCATAGACTACCGGAACACCTGCTGCCGCGGCAGCCTTAAATACATTGACCGTGCCCTGCTCGTTGACGGCACGTGAGCGCTCGCCATCGAGGCGGACTTTTTCCACGGAACTAACCGCAGCCATATGGAAACATCCATCCACGCCCTGCATGGCTTTGGCAACTATGGCGCTATCGACAATATCGCCTTCGAACAGCTGCGCATCTGATGGCACCTGCTCGCGCCTGCCAGTAGAAAAATCATCCAGTATATGAATTTTGCAGCCATCGGCGCGTAGGCTTTCAATGATATGCGAACCGATGAACCCGGCGCCGCCCGTGACTAAATAGGTCTTTTTGTCCATAAAGAGCATGTCTTCTCATGAAGTGGTTGATCTGTATGCTAAAACTAATTGCGCTTATGTGCCAGCGCATCTTTTAAGTGACCACTATACTGCCGGTATGCCCTTAGGGAGAAGAACGGGTAAGCTGCTGTTATATATTAATTGTGCACAATACCGCCAGTGGGGAGGCAGCACAAGCGGGTATATGTGGATAACTCAAGTAAAGTCATTGAGTTAAATTATAAATTTCGGTTGCGCTTGGCGCAATTACATGGCACAAACTGGGGCACAAACTGAAAACTCATTAACTATATATAGTATGTAGTGTATATTGCTATACCTCGAATCCGATAAGCACAACCGATGAATCAACGCACCATAGCCATCGCTTCAGACCATGCGGGTCTACAACTGAAAGAAGCACTCAAAAAAGAAATCGAGCTGCTCGGTTTTTCGGTACATGACATCGGACCGCATGACACACAATCGGTTGATTATCCCGATTATGCAAACATGCTGTGCGAATGGATAAAAAATAACACTCCTAATCTTGGTGTGCTTATTTGTGGATCGGGAATTGGTATGAGCATCGCCGCGAACCGCCATAAAGGCATACGCGCAGCGCTCTGCCAGAACGGCCTGATGGCAAAGCTGTCGCGCCAGCACAATGATGCAAATGTATTGTGCATGGGTGAACGACTGATTGGCATCGAAGTCGCAAAAGACTGCCTGAAGCAGTTTCTTGCCACAGAATTTGAAGGTGGACGTCACCAAGGGCGCGTCACCAAACTTGGTTAATACTTGGAACAGTATTTTTTACGTGAAGGAATAAAGAAACAATGGCTTTTGCAAACCAACCTAAACTTTCCTCGGACAATGACGATATGAACCCGCAGACTGATGCATTTTTCCGCACCTCCCTGGCTGACGCCGATCCAGAACTTTTTTGTGCGCTTCAGGAAGAACTGAACCGCCAGCAGACCCAGATCGAACTGATCGCTTCTGAAAATATTGTGAGCAACGCGGTACTGCGCGCGCAGGGCTCTGTGCTGACCAACAAATACGCCGAAGGCTATCCCGGCAAGCGCTACTATGGCGGCTGCGAATTTGCTGACAAAGCAGAAAAGCTGGCTATCGACCGCGCTAAACAGATTTTTGGCTGCACCTATGTAAACGTACAGCCGAACTCCGGCTCACAGGCAAACCAGGGCGTGTTCAACGCGCTGCTCCAGCCGGGCGATACTATTTTAGGCCAGTCGCTCGCTGCAGGCGGTCACCTGACCCACGGCGCGGCTCCTAACCAGTCCGGCAAATGGTTCAAGGCAATCCAGTACGGTGTGCGCAAGGAAGATTGCACCATCGATTATGAAGAAATGGAAAAGCTGGCACGCGAACATAAACCCAAGCTCATCATCGCAGGTTTTTCCGCATACCCGCGCGTGATCGACTGGGCACGCTTCCGCAAGATCGCTGACGAAGTGGGCGCATACCTGATGGTAGATATGGCGCATGTGGCTGGCCTTATCGCCGCTGGTACCTATCCTAGCCCGCTACCGCACGCCCATGTGGTCACCACCACCACCCATAAAACACTGCGCGGCCCGCGCGGCGGCATGATCCTGTCCAACGACGAGGAACTGGGCAAGAAAATCAACTCGGCAATTTTCCCTGGTATCCAGGGTGGCCCGCTGATGCATGTGATCGCAGCAAAAGCTGTCGCCTTTGGCGAAGCATTGCAGCCTTCGTTCAAGCAGTATGGTCAGGCGGTTATCGACAACGCGCGCGCACTTGCAGATACGCTGGTGAAGCGCGGTGTAGACATTGTAACCGGTGGTACCGACAACCACCTGATGCTGGTTGACCTGCGTCCTAAAAAACTGACCGGCAAAGCCGCCGAAGAAAGCCTGGAACGCGCTGGCCTGACCTGCAACAAAAACGCAATTCCATTCGATCCTGAAAAGCCGTTTGTGACCTCTGGTATCCGCCTTGGTACTCCGGCTGGCACCACGCGCGGTTTTGGCGTAGCTGAATTCCGCCAGATCGGCGAACTGATCGGCGACGTGCTCGACGGCCTTGCTAAGGTAAAAGAAAATGGAAGTGGCGATAACACCGCTGTCGAACAGAAGGTTCGCGCGCAGGTAAAAGCACTTTGCAAATCCTTCCCGATCTATCCCGGGCTGGATCAGAAATAACAACAATAAGGCCAAATTATAATAAAGGTTTTCTATGAAGTGTCCTTTTTGCGGCAATCAAGATACACAGGTGAAGGATTCCAGGCCGAGTGAAGACGGCCTGACGATCCGCCGCAGGAGGTATTGCCCTGAGTGCAACTCGCGCTTTACCACCTTTGAGCAGATCGGAAGAGCG
>JAGVKI010000289.1 GCA_020050695.1 Alphaproteobacteria bacterium
AGAACCGCCCAGTAAAGCGGGTAAATGCGCAGGCAGCGATTAATATAAAAGCGCTTAATGCCGTTCCTGCTGTGCAGATAGCGGTTATCCAGCGATATACTGACTACGTAGCCACTTACCATATAGAATAAAAATACAGCCTGATTCGCTACTGGGGACACGCCAAGACTCAGATGCCCTATCATCACGCATGACGCGAGGAAAAACCGGTAAATTCCTAATGTGCCAAATAAAGGCGGCTGCGCCATAAACCCTGCTTATATATTTTTTAAAACGGCTTATTGATTACGGAAATATTAATAATGCAGGCTTAATATAGTATTAAACACCCTCAACACCTTATGGATACTCACACTATGAGCTTTATTTCGCAGATTCTCTCGCAAGAAGGCGGGACAGTGCGCTACATAAAAGCCGTGGAAAATGGAAGACCCGCCTGGTTCTTTGTAAAATTGAATCCCGAGCAATATTCGCAATACAAAAAAGCGATTAAATCACGCTCGCTGGAACTGAAGGACTTTGGTGAGATCATCGCCAGTGGCTGGGGTGAAGAAGCCCCCAAAGACGTGATCGATGAATTAAAGCGCCAATATGATATTAAATAGCTACCAGCTTGGTATCGTATCGCGCGCCAGTAACTCTGCGTAAGTCTGGCGCTTCCTGACCACCGCATACTGGCTGCCATGTACCATCACCTCTGGCACTAAAGGCCGAGCGTTGTAGGTATTGGACATCGACGCGCCATATGCACCCGCAGAACGAAAGAGAATTAGATCCCCTGCCGCAGGCACTTTCAGCAAACGCTGCTCAGCAAATATATCGCCTGTTTCACATACCGGCCCGACCACATCCACCAGTTCGGTTGGTGCATTCCCATCAGCTGCACGTACCGGCATGATATGATGGTACGCATCATACAGCGCCGGACGCATCAGGTCGTTCATTGCGGCGTCGGCAATGACAAAAATACGCCCACCGTCATTATGTTTTACATACATTACGCGCGACACTAAAATCCCGGCATTACCAACCAGCATACGGCCCGGTTCAAAAATCAGCTGGCAGCCAAGACCAGCGGTTTCTTTTTTCGCTACTTCAGCGTAAGCATCCGGAAGCGGTGGTTCTTCGCCGCCATAAGGAATGCCAAGCCCGCCGCCAAGATCAAGCGTGGTAATGGTAAAGCCCTGCGAGCGCAATTCTTCTACAAACTGGCGCACACGCGCAAACGCCTGGGCAAATGGCTCAAGCGTTGTCAGCTGCGAGCCGATATGCACCGACACGCCCTGCACATTGATGCCCGAAAGCGTCGCCGCCAGCTTATACACCGGAAGCGCGTGGGCAATAGCGATGCCAAACTTGCTTTCCTTCTGGCCAGTGGAAATCTTCGCATGGGTTTTCGGATCAACATCCGGATTGACGCGTATGGCGATATTGGCTTTTGTACCTTTGGAAAGCGCCACGTCACTGAGCAAACGCAGTTCCGGCTCTGATTCCACATTGAACTGGAAAATGCCCTGATCAAGCGCGTAAGCCATTTCAGTCGCTGCCTTACCTACACCGGAAAACACTATATTTTCAGCCTTGATACCTGCCGCCAGCGCCAGGCGTATCTCACCTTCCGACACCACGTCAGCGCCGCTGCCCAGTTTTGCCAGCGTATTTAAAACGCCAAGATTGCTATTGGCTTTGACCGCATAGCAGATTTTTGCGCCTACATCGTCAAAATGGCGGCTAAATACATTGAAATGGCGCTCCAGCGTCGCTTTTGAATAGCAATAAAACGGCGTGCCAACTTCTTTGGCAATCAGTTCCAGTGAAACATCTTCGGCGTGATACACGCCATCTTTATAGGAAAAATGATCCATTTATTCTGTTTCCTGTACTGGCGCGCTCTGGGCTTCTTCGGCTTTCTGCTTTTGTTTCGCCTCTTTTTTGGCGCGCTCCTGCTCAACCTGCGAAGGGGTTTTAAGCCTGCCCTTATAACCGCATGAAGATAACGAAACGCTGCATGCGGCCAGCAGCAATAGCAATGATTTTACGTTCATACACCAAACCTTTTCTTAGCCGCAGCTACCGATTTTTTGACATTCTCCGGCGATGTGCCGCCAAAGCTTTTACGGCTTTTTACTGAGTCCGCCGTAGGTAGCACCGCAAACACATCCTTACGGATACGTTTTTCAACCGACTGCATTTCCGAAAGCGTCAGCTGCTCCAGGTCTTTCTTTTTGCCGGTGGCAAGCTTTACAAGCTTCGCGGTCACATGGTGCGCATCGCGAAACGGCATTTTCAGTTCGCGCACCAGCCAGTCAGCAAGGTCGGTGGCATTGGCATAAGCCACACCTGCCGCTTTTGCCATGGCAGCTTTATCCACCGTCATATCGGCAACCATACCCGCCATTGCCTGCACGCAGATCATCAGGTTCTCTGCCGTATCAAATACCGGCTCCTTGTCTTCCTGCATATCCTTGTTATAGGCCAGTGGCAGGGCTTTCATAGTGGTAAGCAGGCTGATCAGATTGCCAAACAAACGACCCGATTTGCCGCGCACCAGTTCCGCCGCATCGGGGTTGCGCTTTTGCGGCATGATGGAACTGCCCGTGGAATAGGCATCGGAAAAACGGATAAAGCCAAACTGCGCGCTCGACCAGCCGACCATTTCTTCGGCAAGACGCGACAGATGCACCGCGCAGATCGCAGCGCAGGAAAGATACTCCAGCGCAAAATCACGATCCGACACAGCGTCCAGCGAATTAGCCATCGGGCGGTCAAAACCGAGTTCCTTAGCCGTAAATTCACGGTCGATGGGAAAGGATGTACCGGCAAGCGCCGCAGCGCCAAGCGGTGATTCATTCATGCGCTTGCGAGCATCAGCAGCACGCGTACGATCACGGCCAAACATTTCCACATAGGCCAACAGGTGATGGCCAAAGGTCACAGGCTGCGCCACCTGCAAGTGCGTAAAGCCCGGCATTAAGCTGGATGCATGCTCATCGGCACGTTTCACAAGCGCGTGCTGCAGATTTTTAAGCGCAACATCCAGCGCATCAAAAGCGCCGCGCACATACAGGCGGAAATCGGTTGCCACCTGGTCATTGCGCGAACGCGCAGTATGCAGCCTTCCTGCCGCCTCACCTATTTTATCTTTGAGGGCCGATTCGATATTCATGTGAATATCCTCAAGGCTATCTTTGAAC
>JAGVKI010000188.1 GCA_020050695.1 Alphaproteobacteria bacterium
AATCATGCTCAACCGGGGAGCAGAAAGCCATGCTGCTTTCCATGGTGCTGGCGCAGGCACGCTCCGGCGCGCGCTGGCATGGCCTGATTCCCGTGTTATTGCTCGATGAAGTGGTGGCGCATCTGGATGCCACAAGACGGGCCGAATTATTTGAAGAAATATGCCAGATTGGCGCCCAGACCTGGATGACCGGAACCGATCCCGCTCCCTTTGAAGGACTGGGTAAACGCGCCCAGTTTTTTACTGTGGATTGCGCCCAAATCCAGCAGCATTTTTAGCCCTCTAAAGTCCTCTAAAAAAACGCTTACTTTAGAGGCGCATACGCAAGCCTTCCACATATCTTCAAAATACCGGTTTTAGGTTATAAAAAACATGGCCTAAAAACGTTGCTAATGCTTGAATCCCTTACAAAAATCTGACATGTTACAGCATTCATTTTTAGCAAAGAAATAATAAAGGATAGGCCTATGTCTTCCGTAAGCAGAAAGACCGACGAGATGCCCAAGAATGTAAAAGAAAATACTGTGCAGGAAAATGCCGCAGCTGCTGAATATAGCGCGGATTCAATCAAGGTTCTAAAAGGCCTTGAAGCTGTACGTAAACGTCCTGGCATGTATATCGGCGATACAGACGATGGTTCAGGCCTTCACCACATGATTTACGAAGTGGTCGACAACGCGATCGACGAAGCGCTCGCTGGCCACTGCGATCTGGTAACGGTTAGCCTGAATGCCGACGGTTCTTGCAGCGTAACGGATAACGGCCGTGGTATCCCGGTGGATATGCATGAAGGCGAAGGCCGCAGTGCTGCCGAAGTGATCATGACAGAACTGCATGCCGGCGGTAAGTTCGACCAGAACTCTTATAAAGTATCTGGCGGTCTGCACGGCGTGGGCGTTTCCGTAGTGAACGCGCTTTCGGTATGGCTGAAGCTGAAGATTTATCGCAATGGTAACCAGTATGAAGCACGTTTTGAACATGGTGACACAGTAGAGTCTCTGAAAATGACCGGTGATGCGGCTGGCCAGAAAGGCACTTCCGTTACCTTCCTGCCATCCAAAGAAACCTTCACCATGACGGAATTTAATTTCGAAACGGTGGAGCACCGCCTGCGCGAACTCGCGTTCCTTAATTCCGGCGTGCGCATCAAGCTCACCGATTACCGCACCGATCCGGTTACCGAAGTTGAATTCTATTATGAAGGCGGCACGGAAGCGTATGTCCAGTATCTTGATAAGAGCAAAACCGCCATTCACCCAACCATCGTGATCAAGGGTGAAAAAGACGGCATGGGCGTAGAAGTCTCCATGCAGTGGAACGACAGCTACCATGAAAACGTGCTGTGCTTCACCAACAACATCCGCCAGCGCGACGGTGGTACACATCTTATAGGCTACCGCGCAGCGCTTACACGCGCCATGAACAAATATTACGAGGAATCGGGTGCGGCGAAAAAAGAAAAAATCGCCATCACTGGTGATGACGCACGCGAAGGCCTGACCTGTATCGTGTCTGTAAAAGTGCCCGATCCTAAGTTCTCCTCACAGACAAAGGACAAGCTCGTAAGTTCGGAAGTGCGCCCTGTGGTGGAAAGCTACGTATACGAAAAGCTCGCCCAATGGTTTGAAGAGCATCCGCAAGAAGGCCGCATAGTCATAGGGAAAATCGTGGAAGCGGCATCTGCCCGTGAAGCTGCCCGCAAGGCACGTGAACTCACCCGTCGTAAAGGTGCGCTCGATATTTCCTCGCTGCCCGGCAAGCTTGCCGATTGCCAGGAACGTGACCCGGCCAAATCTGAACTGTTCATCGTAGAGGGCGACTCCGCAGGTGGATCAGCTAAACAGGGCCGTAACCGTGCTAACCAGGCTATCTTGCCACTTAAAGGTAAGATCCTGAACGTAGAGCGCGCACGTTTCGATAAAATGCTTTCCAGCCAGGAAGTCGGCACGCTGATCACGGCTATCGGCACCGGCATTGGCCGCGAAGACTTCAATATCGAAAAGACCCGTTACCATAAAATCATTATCATGACCGACGCTGACGTGGATGGTTCGCATATCCGTACATTGCTGCTGACATTCTTCTTCCGCCAGATGCGCCAGCTGATCGACAGGGGCTATCTCTATATCGCCCAGCCACCGCTTTATAAAATGAAGCGTGGCAATCATGACGTTTACCTGAAGGACGATGAGGCACTGGAAGATCACCTTCTGACCTCAAGCCTGGAAGAAGCAAGCCTGACACTTGCAAACGGTAAGGTCATTAAGGGCGATGAACTGCGCAGCGTGCTGGTTAAATCCTCACAGCTTGCCACCGCCGCATCTACATTATCCAAACGTATGCCAATGACACTGATTGAAGCAGGCATTCTTTCGCATGTGTTCGACGGCAAGGCTGGCAGCGAGCAAAAAGCTACATTCTGGAAGCAGGCACTTGAGAAACTGCTCGGAGAACGAGCTGGCTGGAATTGCAGCTATGCTAACGGTTCCTTCCGCCTGCAGCGCATTGTTCGCGGCGTGGAAGAACTCTATAACTTCGACGATAAGATCCTGCTTAGCAAAGAAGCGCATGACATTTCGTCCAAGCTTCCTTTTGTGGATGAAATTTTTGCTGGCGCGCCAAAGCTTACCCGCAAGCAAAACGAAGCTATCGTATCCACACCATCGCAGCTTTACCAGACCATGATCGAATATGCCCGCAAAGGCTCGACCATTCAGCGATTCAAAGGTCTGGGTGAAATGAACCCTGACCAGCTGTGGGAAACCACTCTGAATCCTGCAACCCGCCGCTTGCTTCGTGTAACGGTAGGTGACGATGCGGAAACTGAAACGCTGTTTTCAACGCTGATGGGCGACGTGGTAGAACCGCGCCGCGACTTCATCGTCAATAACGCGCTGAAGGTGTCAAACCTCGACGTATAAGGCATAAATAGAAGAATTATAATATGGATAACAATGGCTTATCCATGTCATAATTTCTTCATCATAAAGGGGTATAATGTAGTCTCTCGATAGCTACAGGAGTCCTTTACATGATTGATATTGTGCGACAGCAACCTGACGATGGAATGCGCAGTGTGGCGCTCGATCATTTTTCAATGCTTAGTTCCGACGCTATGAAATGGACACCTAAGGGTACTATAAATGTACTCATAGCCCAGCCAGCGGATTCCTTTGCCTATTTTGCCGATGAGGCCATGGAGGCAAAAGCGCTCGCACCAGCACTCGGAGGCGGCAAACCGGTTGAGGCAGAATTTAAAACCGTCAATGATGCCGTCTATCTGGAAATATCGGGCGAGGGTGCCGCCAATGTAGCACGCGCCCTGCGTGATGAACTGCATAAAAACTATGCAGGTAGCGCCAGCATCCCCGAAGGCCGAAAAAAATAATCCAGCTAGCGAATCACCAGCTTTTTGCTATCCCTGCGCACCCATATGGTTGGCGTATAGCTAGGCAATTTCACCTCAACCTCTTTGTAGCTTCTGCGAAACTCAGGGTTGGTCACCAGTTCATGGCTGTAAAGCCAGTCGCGGCGTCCTGTAAATAAAATCACCGCATCAGGCTTACGCGACATCACATATTTCGCATCAAATAACTCATGCCCCAGCAAGCCATGGCCAAATAACGGGCTTCTGTGCTTGGTCAGATACAGGTCATTGAGCCCAAGCGTATCGATCGTGGGAAGCTTCGAATAATAAGGAATAGCGCCAGCGTGGGTAACCGCAATCAGCGGCTGCGTTTCATGGTAATTATCATTCAGCCATTTGCCTAGTTCCATGGCCTTTACTTCCCAGGCGGCGTAAAAATGCTTGTCGTTTTCTTCCATGCTGTGCTGTAGCCATAAAAAGCACATGAACAGATAGCCGTAAAAAATCATGTTTTTGCGCGCGCTCTGTGGCATGTTTTTGCTGGCAGACTGATCAATGCTTATCGCTTCGATCACCATGATGATAAAGAACGGCACCAATGGAAGTATATGGCGATAGCTTGGCTCCATATCGCCGCCAGCCATGGTGAGTGCGGCAAGCCAGCCAATGATTGCCAGCAGGCAGATATACACTACTTGTTTGCGGCTGCGGTTTTGGGGTTTAAGCAATTTGTCAAACTGCAGGCAGACCACCAGTAAGAGTGGCAGGAAAGATGCTGTTGCCTTGATACAATACATATAGCCTGAAAGCAGGCGCGCATAGGTAACGCCGGATACTTTGGCATAGTAGGTGTTTGGCATCCACTCACCGTAATAGTACAGCCTGAAGCCAAGTTGCATCGCAAAGAATGAGGCAGCCACAATGCACATTAGCGCCAGCGGACGCAGCATGATTTCGCGTGGCAATGGTGTAAACAGCCATATGCCACCAGCAAGCATAACGGTAAAGAATGCGCCTTCGGGCCGCGTTATCGCCGCAAGGCCAAGCAGGACGCCCGCATAGGCAGCACGTTTCATGTTAGGGGCTTCAGTAAGTGGCAAGCCCAGCACAAGCGCCCATGAAAGCAGCGCCATGATCAGCGTGCCCTCCAGCCCGCCAATCGACCAGACGGCAACCGGCGCAGTAAATGCAAAAGCAATGTTGGCCAGGAAAAGCGTTCCGGCTTTGCCGTCCGCATAACGCTCTACATAACGGGCGAATGCCAGCATAGTAGCAACCGAAGACAGCAGGCAGATCGCGCGAGCAGCAGCAACCAGGTCAAACCCGATCCAGCCAAGCGCCGATACCAGTAATACCCACAGGAAGTTAGAATATCCCTCAACGTAATAGCCGTCATTCCAGGTGAGGCCTTTGCCTTCCACAAGCCGCTGCGCATAGCGCAGGCTGATATACGCGTCATCAACAAAGAACGGGTAGTAATAATAGCTGTGCACCAGCAGAACGAGCAGCGGAACCAATACAGCCAGCAGGTATTTATACGGAGCAGAGAGGGTCATATGCTTATTTCCCGGCCAGCTTGGTACTATCTTTGCGCAGCCAGATTTCCGCCGTATAGCTGGGCAGCTTTATTTTCTTTGATACATAATGCCTGATAAAATCAGGCTCTTTGCCCATGCCGTACAATGGATCTTTGTTGCCCGCATGGAATATGATGATGTCGGGTTTGCGCGACAGCACATATTTGCTGTTGAAGAGTTCGTGGCCGATAAAGCCTTCGCCAAATTTGCCATACCCCGTGTCTTCATCACGGTGTTTGGTAATATAGGCATCGTTCAGGCCATACATATCCACGCTTGGAAGCTGGGAGAAGAAAGGGATAACCCCCGCAAGCGTTACCGCCACTAACGGTTGTTCTTTACCATACTCCGTTTTCAAGTAATCGGAGAGTTCCTTGGTGTCCCATACCCATTGTTCCTGACGGGCTTTGTCGTTTTCTTCAAACGTCACCTGCAGCCAGAGGAAGCACAACAACACATAGCCATAAAACACATGGCTGCTAAACTGCGTACCCTTGCTGTAAATAATGGACAGGCTCTGCATCACCATCAGTATCAGGGCAGGGATGATCAGCAGGATATGGCGATAGCCGGGGAATATATCACCGCCGCCAATAGCCAGCACGATGATCCACAGCGCGCATACGATGGAGAGGAATTTAAAGCTGCGCTTTTCCGCGGTAAACTCAGGATTCTTTGTAATGACATCCAGCTTGATGACCGCCACCAGTATGAGTGGCAGGAGCGAGGCAAGGCCTTTGAGGCAGTACATCAGGCCGTTAATCAGGCGCGATTCGGTAAAGGCAACCTTCACATAGAAAGTGTTGGCTACCCAGTCACCATAGTAAGCTAGGCGGAAGGAAAGCTGACTGGCAAAGAATATAAAAGATACGCCGCACATCAGCGCCAGCGGGAAAAGCAATTTCCAGCGCTGTTTTCCTGCCACCAGAAAAATACTGCCAGCGATCGCGACTGTAAAAATGGGCCCTTCCGGACGGCAGAGATTGACGCAGCCAAGCAGCACACCACAGATGATTGCCTTATGGCGGTCAGCGCGCTCGAGCACATCATGCGCCAGCACAAACACCCATGCCAGCAAGGCCATGGCAAGCGATGCCTCAAGGCCGCCCATCATCCAGATAGCAACAGGCGCAGTCAGTGCAAATGCCAGATTAGTCATGAATAATGAGGCAACGCCTAAATAACGGCGCTGGTGGTAATAGCAAAATGAAAGCATGGCAAACGCAGATGCAAGGAACCCCACCGCGCGGCCAGCCGCCACCAGGTCCATGCCAAAATAGCCTAGCAGTGCGGTAGACAGCACCCAAAGCAGGTTTGAGTACCCTTCTACATATTCGCCGTCATTCCAGTTCAGACCTTTTCCCTCAATCAGGCGCTCGGAATAGCGCAGGCTGATAAACGCATCATCGGCGAAGAAGGGATAATAATAAAATGCGTGCAGCACCAAAATGGCAAACGGCACCATGAACGCCAGCATGTAGGCCATGGCGGATGAAATGGTATAAGAACTACGCGCGGGTGCATGTATCATAACTATGGCCTTACCTTTTTGCTGTCATTGCGTACCCAGATATTTGCTGCATAGCCGGATAGCTGAATATGTTCTAAATGGTAATTGTTAATGAATTGCTGATGCTCGGCAAATTCATGCAGCGGCGGGGTGCGCCCCAGGAAAAACACAATAAGGTCGGGTTTGCGCGAAAGCACATAATCGGCATTGAGCAGGTCATGGCCAATAAAGCCATAACCAAAATCCTTACCGGGATTCTTGGCGAGATATGCATCGGTAAGCCCATACATATCAAGTGATGGAAGCTTTGAGTAAAACGGCACTACGCCTGCAAGCCCTACGGCTACAAGCGGCTGCTGCTGGCCGTATTTATCTTTGAGGGCCTTACCCAGTTCCACGCCTTCCTGCACCCAGTACTGGGTATCCTTTGCACCCATATGCTCTTCTTTGAAGGTAAATTGCAGCCAGAAGAAACACACAAGGATATAGCCCAGGAACAGATATTGCTTGCCGCCTGTCTCGTCATACAGTTTCTGGCTGGCAGCGATAACCATGAAAATCAGGGCAGGGACAATGGCCAGCATATGCCTGAAGCCCAGGAAAAAATCCCCGCCGCCGAGCATAACCGTTACTACCCATATGGATGAAACCAACAGAAGCAGTAAGCCCTGCCTGCGAATGATAGTATCCTGCTTCAGCTTGTCGAGTTTCAGCAGTACCAGCAGCAGGAGCGGCAGGAATACTGCAATGCCCTTGATACAGTAAATAAAACCGTTGAGCAGGCGGCTGCTTGTCCACGCCATTTTGGCATGCACGGTATTGGAAAATATTTCGCCATAATACCAGAAACGGAATCCCACCTGCGCCAGATAAACTGAGGCTGGAATAGCGCAGAGAATAAACAGCGGCGACAACATCGCCCGGCGATTTGCGATAGTGCAGATAAAAAGCCCCGTCGCCAGCGCAATGGTAAGCACAGGGCCTTCCGGGCGGGTAAGGCATACTAGCGCGAGCAGGCAGCCGCATGCGATGGCCGCTTTATTATCCGCCGTGTGCAGCAGGCGCAATGACAGCACGAACACCCATGCCATAAGCGCCATAACCAATGTGCATTCCAAACCGGCCAGCGACCAGATAGCCACAGGCGCTGCCAGCGCAAAACACATGCCGCCATATAAAAGCGCCTTGCTGCCTGCACGAACCACCTGCGTAGCATAATAAGCAAACGCAAGCATGGTGGCGATAGAGGCAAGCATGCTGACTGCGCGTGCGGCAGCAAGCAGATCAAAGCCAAGCCAGCCAAACGCAGCTATCAGCAATAGCCATAACAGGTCAGAATATCCTTCGACACGGTCATGGTCGTTCCAGGTAAGCCCCTTGCCTTCAAGCAGGCGCTCGGCATAACGCATGGTAATAAACGCATCGTCGACGAAATAGGGGTAATAATAAAAGGAATGGATAATCAGGATGAGTAGGGGAATGGCCAGCGCCAGTATCCATGGCAACACTGGGACAAGCATTGAGGACGGCGCCTCTTTATGCATTCAGGTATGCCTCTATCAGGCTATGCGCCGCTTCTGCCGGAGAAATTTTAGACGCCATCACCTCCGCTTCCAGCCTGCGTATATGCTCTGCCGTCGCGGGATGATCTCTAAAGCGGCTGATTAATGCTTCCTGTATCTCTTTCCACATCCAGGCCTTTGCCTGGCTATGGCGCTTGGTTTCCCAGTCACCCGATGCTTTCTTGCTTTGCGCATATTCTTCTATGCCCTGCCAGACTTCGGCAATGCCTGTATTATTTAAGGCTGAGCAGGTAAGCACCTTGGGCTGCCAGCCGCCATCATGCGCGGAAGGATGCAGCATGCGTATGGCCGCTGAATAGTCCGATCGCACCCTCTTGGCTTGCCCCAGCTGGTCGCCGTCCGCTTTATTGACCACCAGCAGGTCGGCCAGTTCCACGATACCTTTTTTGATACCTTGTAATTCATCGCCGCTACCTGGAAGCAGGAGCAATACAAATATGTCGACCATGTCAGCCACTTCGGTTTCTGACTGGCCAACACCTACCGTTTCGACCACCACCACATCATAACCAGCTGCTTCTGTAAGCAGCATGGCTTCACGCGTGCGGCGTGCAACACCGCCTAGTGCGCCCGCCGTAGGCGAGGGGCGTATATAGGCGTTATCGCTCTGTGACAACTGGCTCATGCGGGTTTTATCGCCCAGGATGGAACCGCCTGTGCGCACGCTGGATGGATCAACGGCAAGCACCGCAACCTTATGCCCGGCGCCAATCACATGCATGCCGAAGCTTTCAATAAAAGTAGACTTGCCGACACCTGGCACACCGGTAATGCCAACGCGTATGGAGCGGCCGCTTTGCGGCAACAATTCCCGCAGCAGTTGCTGCGCTTCTTTCTGGTGATCGCTGCGGGTAGATTCAATAAGCGTAATGCCGCGTGCAAGTGCGGCGCGGTCTCCAGAATGAATGGCCTTGATAAGGGGATGCGGCTGTGTCATTTTTCACTATTGTCTAAAGTGGACATTATGGTAAACAAGCTTTTGTATGACAAGTACAATTTAATATAATGCGGCTACTTCATGAAATTTCTGGTCAGTTATTACAACCACAAGCCTGAAAACAAGCAAAAGCTTGCTATCTATTTCGAGGCGCAGCGGCTTAATATGCAACGCCTTGGCTACGCAGATGACCTTGTAATTGTTAGTAATGAGCACTTAACGGGCGTTGAGCCATTTGCTGAACCGACCTATCCAGAATACCAATTCCGCTACCTCAACAAATACATTGCTTTAAAGCAGGTGCTGGCGCGCGGCGAAGCTGTGCTGATGATGGATCACGACGTATTCATTACTCGCAAGC
>JAGVKI010000181.1 GCA_020050695.1 Alphaproteobacteria bacterium
AAAGATAATATGACAGATAATGTAACAGCCCGAGCAAAGGAACAAGAAAAGCCGAGACAACTGCCAGCCAGTACATTTTGCTTTTACTTGCCTGCATCGCACTTAGCGAAAGCATGCATAATATAGCCAAAGGAATAACAATAGGATAGACAAACCTTGCATCTGAACAGGGGGCTAATTCTCTTAACAGGTAAAATAAGACAATGGTCAGATATGATATTCCCAAGGCAAGGATATTCAGGCCAAGACTGCTTCTTTCCAGCGTCTTATGACGATAGCCTGAAACAAGGCCCCAGCAGGTTAGCGCTAATAACAACAAAAGGGAGGCGTTAAGCCACAGGGCGATAGAATGCTGGTGCCAATTAAATTCGCCATATAACAGGCTTTTGAAAAAATAAACTGTCTGATCGGGCTGATGCCATACTTTTTTGCCTATATAGGGACGGGAAAGATAGTCACTGAGATTAAATGACAGCACCCGGTTAAGGGGGTCTTGTACATCTCCGCTCCTGCCCAGCGGGGCAATCCATTTGCCATTCATCCAGTACAGATAAACGGTTTTCACCTGATTAAAAACAGCCCCAAGTATCAGCATTGCATATGCTGGAAGCATGGACGCCGAAAACAATGAACGCCATTGCAAACGGCCAACACGCAATGCGTAGGCAACAGTGCACCCCAATATAGCCACGAGGGAAAGTGCATTGGTTTTAATCATTAAGGCCACCCCCAGCAGCATGATCGCTATTTTTAGGAAGCGGATATTGTCCTGTTTATACCAGCGCACATAATAATAAAAAAACATGCTCCACAGCATATAAAGCATCACGTCGTTATTGATGCGTGTTGCCATCAATATTGATAGCGGCCAGAAGACGATCAACATGCATCCCAGGAAATAATGCATGTCCTGCCTGCGATTAAAAAGCCGCACGGTACGCAGGCCGTAAACACAATAGATCATATACATCAGCAGGGAGAAAACCCGCAGAGATGACTCCAGTGAGGCACTAAAATATATATTGGCCACACGGGCCCAGCCAGCCGCAAGCAGGTAATAAAAAGGCGGATGCCACCGCTCCCTTCCTGAATAACCGTAGACATCAAACGGATGGCTGGAGACAAATGTTATATAATCAAGATGGCCTAATAAATCATTAGTGTAGGCATTATTGGGGAAATAATAAAACCAGTAGAGATAATACACCAATCCCAGCACCAGCATCATGCTGGTACGCCTGCCAAATTCAGGCGAAAGCGCGCGGTGCAGAAACAATGCTATAAAAGCCCATGCTAACAACTGAACAGCAACAACCTTGGGATAGGCTGACAACAGCAGTAACACAAAGCAGGAAACAAATGCCCAGCCAAGGCATCTCATATGCAATTGCGCCGCACGGGCCAATGAATAGATCATTGCATAAACGCCTGATTTGTGAAAGATATAAGTTGAATTAACCTACATAAACTACACCTCTCATTCAAGCAGGTATATTGATGACTCATCCCATCCCCGTTTACGAAACGCAGGAATTTGCGCCCAAGGCGACACGTTATTGCGTAGTGGTAATGGTATGGAATGAAGGCGATCGCATCAAGAGCCAGCTGGGCCGCATGAAACCGAATGCAGCACTGGCCGACATTATCATGGCTGATGGGGGCAGTGATGACGGGTCCATGGATCCAAATTTTCTTAAATCCTGCGGCGTGCGCACCTTACTGGTTACCAAGGAACGCGGCCTCTGCACAGCAATACGCATGGGCATGGCCTATGCCATGGATCAGGGATATGAAGCGGTGATTACCCTCGATGGTAATGGCAAAGACGGTGTAGAAGCGCTGCCTGATTTTCTGGAAAAACTCGATACTGGATATGATCTGGTGCAGGGTTCGCGCTTCATGAAAGGCGGCCATCACACGAATACCCCTATGGAGCGTTATATTGGCGTGCGCTATGTCATCGCGCCATTCATTGCACTGGGCGGATTCTGGTACACCGATCCCACCAATGCATTTCGCGCCATGAGCATGCGCTTCCTGCGTGATCCGCGCGTTATACCGCTGCGTCCGGAATTTGTGCGGTTCAACCTGCAGCATTATCTGAATTACCGTGCAGCGCAGCTGAAGTTTAAAGTAACAGAAATTCCCGTTTCACGCGTCTATCCCGAAGACGGATCGGTTCCTACAAAAATCGTTGGCTGGGGTACTAAATGGCTCTTGCTGAAGGAACTATTCCTTACCGTGCTTGGGCGCTATAACCCCAAATAATCTTCATGGCTATTTTGCGCTTTGCACCCAGTCCCAACGGATACCTGCATCTTGGGCATGCCTATTGCGCATTGCTTAATGCGGCTACAGCAAAGCACTTAAACGGACGGTTCCTGCTACGCATCGAAGACATTGATACGACCCGCTGCATACCTGCCTACCATGATGCCTGCCTGGAAGACCTCGCATGGCTTGGCCTAAGCTGGGAAGAGCCGGTGCGTATCCAGTCGCAGCACTGGGATGATTACCACAGCGCGCTTACCCGGTTGCAGCAGATGCAGCTGGTCTATCCCTGCTTTTGCACAAGGCGGGAAATCGGCTCAGTAAGCAGCCAGCTTGACCCGGAAGGTGCGCCCATCTATCCGGGCACCTGTAAACACCGCACAGCGCAGGACATTGCCCAACGCATGCAGCGTAGTGAACCGCACGCATGGCGCCTTGATATGCAAAAGGCATTATCGCTGCATACAGGCGCGCTGAGTTATATACGGTTCCTGCTGCCCTCCATGGAGCAAGAACAGGTCGCAGCTACCCCTGCGCGCTGGGGAGACGTTATCCTGGTGCGCAAGGAGACACCAACCAGCTACCATCTGTCGGTGGTGGTAGATGATGCGCTTCAGAACGTAACGCATGTGATACGCGGCCAGGATCTCGAATCCGCCACCGATCTGCATGTATTGCTGATGCGGCTGCTGGGACTTGATGCGCCGCTATACCATCACCATAAGCTGCTCGCGTATGAACAGGGTGAGAAGCTGTCTAAAAGCAAAAAAAGTAAATCCCTTCGCGACATGCGCGCAGAGGGCGTTTCACCGGACGAGATAAAAAAGCAGCTTGGTTTCTAAGTGCGGCTTTGCACTACAGAACGGACATATTCCAGCTGCTTTATTTTATTGTCGTTACCAATCGTCCAGTTCGCATGGTGCAGTATAATGGGATCAGGAATAGTCAGGGATGTACCAGGCTCCCAGATAGGTAGCTTTCCTATGTTCAGCTTATGCAAAGCCCGCGCGATGATATGAAGCGGCAGGCCGCACCCAGCGCCAAAAAACTCCTTGCCCAGGCAATTCCATTTCAGTCCTGGGGCGGTGCGGACTATACGGTTAAACAAAGCCTGGTCTCGCCCCGTGGTTTCCACTTTATTGCGCACCTGCTGCCATACGGCTTTAACGCGCTCATTCGCCCTTGCGATAAAAAACCCTGTGCATAATTGACCAAAATGGTCGTCGCGCTGGCATACAATGTCGTGCCCCTCAATAGCCGCCAGCAGTGAGGGCTGCGTTGGAGCATAAAATGTGATGTCACAATCGGAATATACAAA
>JAGVKI010000318.1 GCA_020050695.1 Alphaproteobacteria bacterium
TACGAAAGCCGTGCGCAAGGCCCAAAATGCCAGTTACGGTGGCACCCTGTTCCAGCGCCTGCTTTCCTGCGGCTTCAATCACCGGGCCGTCGGCCATCGGATCAGAAAAAGGGATGCCGATTTCTATGATGTCCGCACCTGCGGCAGGCAGTGCATCGAGAAGGGCGGAAGTGGTTGCCGCATCGGGATGATAGCCCATGATAAACGGGATCAACGCCGCGCGATTAGCCGCGCGGGTGCGTGCAAAAGTCGCTTCGATACGCTGGCTCATAGCTTCACTCCCAGCGCGCTGGCCACGGTGAAAATATCCTTATCGCCACGACCGCACATATTGACCACCAGCAGGTGGTCTTTAGGAAGCTTCGGCGCAATTTTCAGCACATGAGCGAGGGCATGCGACGGCTCAAGCGCAGGAATAATACCTTCGAGTTTCGAGACGATCTGGAATGCGCTGAGCGCTTCATCATCCATAATGGACACATATTCCACGCGGCCTGTATCATGCAGCCATGCATGCTCGGGGCCGATGCCCGGATAGTCGAGGCCCGCTGAAATCGAATGCGCGTCAATAATCTGGCCGTCTTTATCCTGAAGCAGGTAGGTGCGGCTGCCATGCAGTACGCCGGGCTGGCCGCGCGTAATCGATGCAGCGTGCTCGCCGGAATCAAGCCCGTGCCCTGCGGCTTCCACGCCAATCATGGCAACGCCGGGATCGGCAAGGAAAGGATGGAACAGGCCAATAGCATTAGAGCCACCGCCAATGCTGGCAACCAGCGTATCGGGCAGGCGGCCTTCGGCAGCTTGCATCTGCTCGCGTGTTTCACGGCCAATGATCGACTGGAAATCGCGCACCATTTCCGGGTAGGGGTGTGGGCCGGCAGCGGTGCCGATAAGATAGAAGGTGCTTTCCACATTGGTCACCCAGTCGCGTAGCGCGTCGTTCATCGCGTCTTTAAGCGTCATGGAACCCGAGCGCACAGGGATAACTTCCGCGCCCAGCAGCTTCATGCGAAATACGTTTGGCGCCTGGCGTTCAATGTCTTTCGCGCCCATATAAATAACGCATTGCAGGCCGAACAGGGCGCATACGGTAGCCGTTGCCACACCATGCTGGCCAGCGCCGGTTTCAGCGATAATACGCTTTTTGCCCAGCTTCTGGGCGAGCAGTACCTGGCCGATGCAGTTATTGATCTTATGCGCGCCGGTATGGTTCAGTTCGTCGCGTTTAAAATAGATCTTTGCACCCAGGCCGGAGGCCGAACTTAAATCCCTGCAATGCTCGGTCATGCGCTGCGCAAAATACAGCGGGCTAGGACGGCCTACATAATGGGTAAAATAGTAATCAAGCTTCTTCTGAAATTCCGGGTCGGCGCGAAGTTCGTTATAGGCTTTTTCCACATCCAGAATCAGCGGCATCAGCGTTTCCGCTACATAGCGTCCGCCATATATACCAAAATGGCCATTTTCATCTGGGCCCGCTATATTGCCAGCGAGTGTCGGTTTCATATGCTTCGTACCTTATGGATAAATGCCTCAATGAGCGCAGGGTCTTTTACACCGGGGGCGCTTTCAACGCCAGAGGATATATCAATCATTTGCGCACCGCTTTGGCTCAGCGCATCAGCGATGTTTTCACCATTTAAGCCCCCTGATAAAAACCAAGGCAACGGAAATTCACGGTTTTTCAGCAGCGCCCAATCAAACGAAAGGCCGTTACCACCTGGCAGCATACCGGGCAGTTCTGGCGGCTTGGCATCAAACAAAAGTCCGTCTATATGCGCTGTAAAGGCCATGGCGTGCGCTATATCGTCACTGCTGCGCACCTGTACCGCCTTGATAAGCTTTGCCTGCGGGAAGGTGGCACGTATTGTCTTTACGCGCTCCGGCGTTTCCTTGCCATGCAGTTGCAGGAAATCGGGAGCAAGCACCTGCATGACCTGCGCAAGCAATGCATCATCGGGATCTACCAGCACGGAAACAGCTTTAATAGAGGCAGGAAGCAGGGTTTTCAGTATTACCGCTTTATCCAGGGCAATATGGCGGGGCGAAGCGGGAAAATAGACAAAGCCTGCATAATCAGCCTTAGCTGCGATAATGCTCTGAACGGCATCGCTGGTCGTAAGACCGCAGATCTTGATTGCTATATGAGAAGCAGCAGGGGGCATCATCAGCCCTTGCTGGACGCCGCCATTAATTTCTGGGGCTGCCTGTTCATCGCGCTGATTTCATTCTGCAGGGCGACCACGCGGCGATGCTCACTCTTATATTTACGATGTGTCTTGTTCAGCTTCAGATTAATCATGAAACTGCCAACCACAACGCCAAGCGTAAAGCAGACAATGGCAAACAGGAATTTAGGCAATGTCATGGTGTAAGGCAGGGGGAACAGGCCAACGGTGATCGCATCATGGTTATTGGCTGCAAACACCAGGAATATCACGGTCATGACCGTGATAACAATACTCCTGACAGTACGTTTGCTTGCGGAAAACACCTTGTTTCAGCTTGGATTAGCTGTTAGGCGACTGCGTCATTACCGGCGCTTTATTAATACGTTCGCGCAGTTCCTTGCCAGTACGGAAATAGATCGCGAAACGTTCGCCGATATATACTTCCTGACCGTTCTTTGGATTACGCGCCTTGCGTGCTTCGCGTTTGCGGATCGAGAATGCACCGAAGCCACGGAGTTCTACACGGCCACCTTCAACGAGCGTAGTGGAGATGCTGTCGAACACGGTGTTAACCAATGTTTCGATGTCGCGCTGGTAGAGGTGTGGATATTTTTTAGCAAGGCGAAGAACGAGTTCTGATTTGGTCATGGACAGGCCTTTGAAGTAAAAGGGATTAATGCAATTGAGGATGCCAGATTGCGAGCATGCCGTCAAGCGTTAAGCTACTGCTTTGAAAAAAGTTTCCTGTAACACTTTGAGTTATCTGGGAAATTAGATTGTCGTCTTTTGAGGGTTTTACCTCTTTTATCTGCAATCCCTTATCAATATGCTTCTGTTCTATCAGCCATTTCATAGCCTCTTGTTCGCCGCCAATAGCGTCGATTAGCTTGTTGTCGAAGGCTCCTTTGCCGCTGTAGACGCGGCCGTCAGCGAGTGTAACCACTTTTTCTTTAGGTAAACCGCGACGTTCCGCAACAATTTGTACAAAACGGAGGTAAAAATCGTCGATCAGCTTCTGGATAACCTGCTGCGATTCAGGCGTAGTCTTCTCAAACGGAGACGGAGAGCCCTTTAGCGGGGAGGATTTGATCACCACCGGCTTAATGCCGAGTTTTTCAGCCAGTTCGGTAACTTCCGCCGTCTGGATAATCACACCGATAGATCCGGTAATTGTGCCTTCACGCGCAATAATATGGTCAGCGCCAAGCGCCAGCATGTAACCTGCCGAAGCGCTGATGGAGCGCATCACAGCAACCACCGGCTTTACCTTGGCAAGGTCGCGCAGGCGCAGGAAAATCTCTTCGCCGGCCACGGCGCTGCCGCCAGGTGTATCAATAGATACAATGACAGCCTTTATTTTCTTGTTCTTCTTAACATCGGATATCAGGTCGTAGATATGCTGGTCGTCCATCACTATGCCGTCGATATTAATACGCGCAATAAACGCGTCGGCCATAGGGGAATTAGGCAGGTAGGTTTCAAAGCTTACAATAAACGTAAGCACAGCAAACACAATCGCGAGGATACGCCACTTGGTGATCTGACCTTTCAGGTGTAACCGATCAAGTAGCGTATCCGCGTTGATTGTCATAGTTGCTATTACTTCTTGCTCTTCTTAGCAGTCTTGCTTTCAGCAGCTTCACTGAGAGCTGCACCAAGAATGTCGCCAAGCGAAGCGCCTGAATCGGTTGAACCATACTCAGCAATTGCCTTTTTGTGTTCGTCCGCTTCCAGCGCCTTGATAGACGTGGTCACTTTGCGGGTTGCCTTGTCAACGCCAGTAATCTTGGCATCAACGCGGTCACCTACTGCAAAGCGATCAGTACGCTGTTCCTGACGCTCACGAGCCAGGTCGGTTTTCTTCACGAAGCTGAAAATATTGTCGGTCACTTTCAGGGTGATGCCGTCTTCCTGAACTTCGGTAACAGTGCAGGTTACGGTAGCGCCTTTAGCAACACCGGCAAATTCAGATTCAAACGGATCGTTTTCA
>JAGVKI010000283.1 GCA_020050695.1 Alphaproteobacteria bacterium
ATAGCCCAGATTGCTCATGAATATGGTAAAACCAGTCATTAAAAACCTATTTTGAGTATACGTGCGGCGCGTCCCACCAGTTTTTTCCATAATGGAATGTGCTTCACGAACTCCTCGGTTACTTCGATGCTTTCTTTTAAATCATTGAAGAAATGTTGCTCAAGCTGTGCGATAGCTTTCTTATCGTTAATTACAATATTAGCCTCGCGGTTATGAAAAAAGCTGATCAGGTCAAAATTAGTGCTGCCAATAGTGGCCCACTTCCCGTCGATAACAGCTGATTTGGTATGAAGCACGGTTGGCTTGTAATAAAAAATTCGGATGCCGTCTTTGAGCATACGCGTGAAATAACTCATGCAGATAAGGTCGGCCAGTGGCACATCGGATTTCAGCGGTATGAGAACGCGCACCTCTACCCCGCGCTTATGGGCATTGCGAATGTGCTTGAAAAAGCGGTATCCAGGAATGAAGAACGCCGACGTAATATAAATATAATCTTCCGCATATCCGATGGCATTCATGATTTCCCGGTATACCGCGTGGTTCCTGCGTCGTGGGCGGTTGAGCAGATAGCGAAAACTGATGTCAGCGGGCGGCTGCGGGACTGGTTTGCGCTTTTCAGGCGGGCGTATGAACTGAGCGGCCAGGTCTTCAAAGGCTTTGTCTATCTGTGCGATAACCGGACCGGTGACGCGGATCTGTGTATCACGCCATTTAAGCATATAATCGGCCACGCAAACGCCGCCGCCATAAGCGATCTCAGAATCTACCAGCAGGGTTTTGGTATGGGTACGCGGAAAACACAGCCAGGGCACCAGTTTGGTAAGAAAGCCAATGGGATGATAAAAATAGAATTCACCGCCGGCGCTGCGGAATTCTTCGACTATTGCGGAATCATAAAATGTGCGGCTGCCAAAATGGTCGCACACCAAAAGTACGCGCACCCCTTCCTTGGCTTTACGGATAAACAGTTCCATAAAGTGGCGGCCAATCACATCGTTACTAAGGATATATTGTTCGTAGGCGATGGAGGTTTTTGCGTTGGCGCAATCATTGTACATGGCTTCCCATGCATCTTTGGAGTGTAGATAATATTGCCAGCTATGCGCTTGCAAAGTGGGTTCGGTTTGTGCCTGCCTTGCCATATAGTGATCCGCTGTTCTTACCTTGTTTTCCGGTAAGCGGTGCCCATAAAAAAACAAAGCCAGAGAATATTCCATGTGCTTTCGCAGATGGCTGTCATCTCCGGCTTGTCTGCTTTGTGGGGATAAACCCCTTCAGCTGATTTGAGTATGCCACTTCGCCCATAAAGAAAAAAGGCCGGTTAGGGGCTCAAAAAATCAGTAGGCGGTAAAGATAAGGTAAATATTTTTTATGGCTCAGTGACTTGATTAAACATGCACTTAGATGCTATGCATGACGACAGCTATTGATTACACGTCTGGAGAGGAAAAAAATGCGCAAATTGATAAAAATAGTAGCGTTGCTACTGGTGGTGCTGGTTATTGTCGCTATCGCGGTGCCCTTCCTTATTCCCCTGGATACCTACAAAAAAGAAATTATCGCCCAGGTAAAAAGCGCCACAGGCCGTGACCTGGAAATTGCCGGTGAGATAAAGGCCAGCCTGTTTCCTGTGCTCGGTGTAGATCTAGAGCGCGCGAGCCTGTCTAATCCTGACGGCTACAGCACCAAACAGATGTTGCAGGTAGATAAGCTGACATTGGAAGTTGACCTGACTGCCCTGCTGCGCAAGGAAATACAGATAAAGCGTTTCATTCTGGTAAAGCCCGTTATCAATCTTGAAACCAATAGCGCGGGCAAGCCTAACTGGGATTTTGCCCCGGCGGTTGCGCAGGCGCAGGAGGCTGACCAGCCGGTTGCCAAAGCCAACCCGGAAGCATCGGCAGCCATGGTGGGCGGCCTCATGCTTGGCCAGTTGAAAGTAAGTGACGGCGAGATTTATTACCGCGATGGCCAGACCAAGAAAACCGTTGCACTGACGCAGCTGTCGCTGGATGCATCGCTTGCCGGCCTGTCTGAGCCGTTCTCGGCAGAAGGCAGCGCGCTATGGAACAAGGAAAAAGTAGCAATTGATATTGGTCTTACCGACCCGTCAGCGTTTATTGCCAATAAGCCGTCTGCGTTCAAACTGTCTGTGAGTTCATCGCCTATTACCATCAGCTATGAAGGCAAAGCGACACAGACCGGTGCAAATGGTAATGCCGCTATAGCGATTGCCTCCATACCGCAGCTGGCGCAGTGGACAGGCGCTCCCTTTGACTGGAAGGGCAAAGCGCCGCTTGCCTTTAATGCCAAGGGCGGCCTGGAATGCACCACCACTGTCTGCACGCTTAGCAATGCGGATATTACGCTTGATGATATTCAGGCCAAAGGGCATCTGCGCGTAATGACCGACACCAAAGTGCCTACCGTTGAGGCAAATCTCAGCACGGGCATGCTGGATGTAAATCCATACCTGCCGGCAAAGCAGGCGTCCAATTCCTGGTTTATCAGCCCTGCCTACGCCAAGGAATGGAGCAGCCAGCGTATTGACCTTTCCGGTCTGCGCGCTGCTGACGCCAAGATTGGCCTTACCGCCGAAGGCATTGTGTATGATAAAATCACCCTGGGCAAAACCGTTATAAATGCCAATCTCTCTGGTGGCACGCTGAAGCTTTCTATTCCTGAAGCGGCGCTGTATGGCGGCATGGCAAAAGTAAGCGCTACCCTTGACGCAGGTGGCATGCTCAGCAAAGATTTCAGCCTTGAGAATGTGAAAGCCGAGCCGTTCCTGAAAGATGCAGCAGGCTATGACAAGTTAAGCGGCCTGTTTAATATGTCGGCCAGCCTTAACGGCAGACTCACCAGCGAGCGTGAGTTTGTAAACAGCCTGGGCGGCAATGGTAACGTACAGCTGCGCGATGGTGCGCTCAAGGGAGTCGACCTTGCCTCCATGGTGCGTAATGTGAAGTCTGCATTTAAGGATGTGGATACCTCGCAGCAGAAAACAGATTTTTCTGAACTGAGCGGTACATTTGCTATTGCTGGCGGCGTGATCAGCAATAACGATCTGGCAATGAAAGCGCCATTGCTGCGCCTTAAAGGCGAGGGTACGGTGAACCTTCCGATGGATGCAATTAATTACCGCCTCACTCCTGAAATCGTGGCCACTACGAAAGGCCAGGGTGGCAAGGACAAGGCTGGTATTGAAGTGCCTGTGCTTATTACGGGTTCGCTCGATAATCCGCGCTATGCGCCAGACCTTGAAGGCATGGCACGCAAAGCCATTGAAAATCCCGAAGCGATTAAAGACACGGTTAAATCCGTCAAGGAACAGCTGAAGGAAGGCAAAACGGATATTAAAGGCCTGCTCAAAGGATTGGGCGGCAGATAATGCATAACGAACCGCATGAACATGGTGCCCATTGCTGCCACCATGATGCACCCAAGGAAGCAGCGCGTGCGCATGGAGCCTGGCACAGTTCAGC
>JAGVKI010000271.1 GCA_020050695.1 Alphaproteobacteria bacterium
ATCGCCGCTGCCTGGGTATGGTATATTTACCTGATGAACCAGACGCATTTCATGTGGAAAAAATATGATATGCCGCAGCATCTGGATTACATCACCTATATCGCGAATAACCTTGCATGGCCGAGCATCTATCAGGGGTTCCTTACCTACCATCCCCCCTTATATTACACACTGCAAGCCATCGTGCTACGCCTCGCAAACGCGCTTGGCAGCTTTGATTTTATAGGCAGCCTGCGTCTGTTTAATGTGATCTATTTCACCAGTTTCATTATGTTCGCTGCACTCACGCTGCGCCGCCTCGTATTGCAGCCCCTGCCCTATTATCTCTGTCTGGCGATGCTGCTTTCTTACCCTGGCGGCCTCGTCGTTTCGGCGCGCATTGACAGCGACCTGCTATTTTATCCCTGCTTTATGGGCAGCATCTATTTCCTTCTATGCTGGCTGCAGGAGGGGCGTAACCGTGATATTGGGTGGGCAATCGCCATATGTGGCATTGCCGTTGCCACCCGCACCAACGCGCTGGTGATCCTACCGTTATTTGCACTTGCTGGCCTGTACCGGGTCCATAAATTTGGTTGGCAAAGCCTGCTGCCACTGCTTAAGAGCCGCGCGCTATGGATAGGTATCAGTATCTTTGCCGCTGGATGCATGATGAATTTTGGCAGGACGGCTTATGAAAATATCATTGCAAACCGCCAGCAATCCTACCTGGTAGGCAATGCATCCTTCTTATCCATGGTTGCCGCTGGCCTGCGCATCACCAACAGCTGGGAAAGCTACTTTGGCTTTAGCCTGAAGGCATATCTGGAAACACCGTTCTTTAGTGTGTGGTCAGACTATGGGGGGCGTTACTATTTCTGGATCAGTATCATCAAATCATCGCTGTACGGAGAATTCACATTCCCGAAAGTACAGGTTTCTTATTACCTGACATGCCTGATGCTTGGTTTTATATGCTACCTGTTTGCCAGCGTTGCAATGAATTACAAGCAGCTGCGGGCGCAACCACAATGGCTGTTTTTCTTCTTCACCTTATTCATTCCCATCCTGGGGCTGGCCGTAAACCGCTTGCTGCATCCCATCGCCTGCTCACAGGATTTCAGGTACGTGTATCCGGCCATTGCTGCATTTTGCGGTATGATGGGTTTTGCCATAGAACAGCATCTCACACAAAAGCGCTACACCATGGCAGTCATTGGCAGTGCAGGCATTATCTGCTTTGTAGCGTGCTCTATTCTATTTAGCACCAATATGGGAAGACACTAACGCACCGCTGTCGGCACTAAACGCTCGCCGCTGGCACCGCTACGCGATTCTTCTTCGTGGTATTCAGCATCCTGATTAACGCACCAGACATCGTATTTCTTATCACCTGCCAGCAGGTTCTTTACCGCCAGCATAGCCGTCATCATCGAATGATCCTGGTTATTATATTTATGCATGCCATTTCGGCCAACAATCTGAAGGCCAGGGCATGAACCCTCCAGCCAGTCGCGGATAATATCGACATAGCCCTGATAATCCTGGTCGTACACAGGATAAGCTTTCGGTTGGCGCACCACATATCCCTTACGGACATCTGAAGGCGATCCCAGCCCAATTTGCTCAAGTTCACGCGTTGCCAGCGCAATCAGTTCTTCGTCGGATGCATTCCACAGGCCATCGCCTTCAAAGCAGAAATACTCCAGGCCATAGCAGGTAAGCGCATCGTCCGGCACCATTTCCGGCGACCAGGATTTGAAGTTCTGGATACGGCCAACTTTTACTTCCGGGGAATGGATGTAGATCCAGTTATCATCGAATTTACTGCGGTCAGTGATCGCCAGCGCCACTGTAATGAAATCACGGTAACGAAGCTTTTCTGCAGTTTCCACGACATGCGCCGGAACCCCCTTGATCGCATGCATCAGTTCGCGCAGCGGCATCGTGCTTATCACCTGCGAGGCCTGTATGGTTTTCGTATTCCCGGCTTTGCTATCGGAATATTCAATATTCCAAAGCTTGGCTACAGCGTCATACGCAAGGGATGTGGCTTTACAGCCCATCTGCACATGGCCGCCTTTTTCCTCAATCTTGCGCGCCGCCTCTTCCCACATCATGCCCGGGCCTTTACGCGGGTAGAGGAATTCTTCGATCAGCGTTTTGATTTTATTGTTCTTCTTATTAAGGCCAAGCGAGCGCATGACAGCGTTCTTGAGCGCCTCAAAAAGCGAAAGATTTTTAATACGCTGGGCCGCCCAGTCTGCAGAAATTTCACTGCACGACATGCCCCATACTTTTTCAGTATAGGTTTTAAAGAAGATGCTAAACAGGCGGCTTCCAAACTGGTTGGTTACCCACTCTTCAAATGTTTTGGGATTGCGCGTAGGGAAACAGCGGGCATACAGGTATGAGATACCGCACAGCGCCGACTCGATCATCCCCAGATTGCATAGGGTAGCTTTAAGATCCAGCGGATAAGGATAGAATTTTCCGCCATAAAAAATGCGCGATTTACGCGGACGCATAAGCAGCTGCGACCCAAGTATCTCTTTCCAGAAATCCACGACCTCGCGCGATTTGGAAAAAAACCGGTGACCGCCAATATCAAAACAAAACCCATCCACCTGGATGGTGCGCGAAATACCGCCTACATATAGCGGGTCTGCCTCCAGCACGGTTACATCCGGGCGGTGACGCACCAGTTCATACGCCGCGGTAAGACCAGCAGGACCACCACCTATGCATACGATTCCTGTCATTTAGCTGACGTCGCCCTTCTTTTACTCATGTGCAACCAGCCCGCCAAGACTGCGTCCGCCCAGGATATGTACATGGAAATGATGTACGGTCTGGGACGCATCGGCACCATGGTTGGTAATCAGGCGATAGCCCTTTTCAGGAAGCCCAAGCTTGGCCGCAACGGCCTGCACCGATGCAAAGAACCCCTTTACCTGGTCGGCAGGCGCCTGGGTTGCAAAATCATTGAATGAACTGTAATTGCCCTTGGGTATCACCAGCACATGGACCGGTGCTGCGGGTGCAATATCCTCAAACGCCAGTGCATACTCATCCTCATGAACTTTCTTACAGGGAATTTCTCCCTTAAGGATTCTGGCAAAGATGTTATCGGGATCATAGGCCATGCGAACTATATAATCTTGCAGGCTTCTGTGAAGTCCAGACGCGGGCTGCGCGGATGCAGCTTGCTGGCATCGCCGTAACCCAGATTGCACATGAAATTGGATTTTATTTTGGTGCCTGCAAAAAATGCGGCGTCCACCTTGGCATTATCAAAGCCGGACATAGGGCCGCAATCCAGGCCAAGCGCACGCGCTGCCAGCATAAAATAGCCGCCCTGCAGCGATCCATTGCGGAAAGCCGTATTTTTAATCGCTTCATCATTACCTGCAAACCAGCTGCGTGCATCGGTATGCGGAAACAGCTTTGGCAGCTTTTCGTAGAATTCCATATCGTAGCCAATAATGGCAGCCACAGGCGCCGCCATTGTTTTTTCAACGTTTCCTTCCGCCATGCAGGGCCTTAGTTTTTCTTTGGCTTCCTTGGATTTTACAAACACGATACGCATTGGCAGGCAGTTAGCACTGGTTGGCCCCATGACCGCCAGGCGAAAAGCTTTTTCCAGCAATGCATCATCTACCGGTTTATCGAGCCAGGCACTATGGGTGCGGGCATCACGGAATATCACATCAAGGCTTTTATCGTCAGCAGTTGGCATATCAGCCCTCCATTTTCAATTTGCGGTTTGCTTTTTCATCGAGGCCCGACATGCCTTCGCGGCGCTCCAGTTCATCCATTACGTCTTTGGGATGAATACCCGCATCAGCCAGCAGCAGCAGCCAGTGGAACAATAGGTCGGCGCTTTCGCCAATGATTTCTTTTTTATCCTTGCGCATGGCGGCAATGACGGTTTCAACCGCTTCTTCACCCACTTTCTGCGCAATTTTGGCCGTGCCCTGCTGCAGGCGCTTGGCAATATAGGACTTATCAGGATCCGCTTTGCGCCGATCCAGCACCACCTGGTACAACCTATCTAGTACTTCACTGTTTGCCATGGGACATTCTTACCGGAATACCCGCTAATTTTAAAGCATCTTTTACCTGCGCCACACTATAAGTCCCAAAGTGGAAAACCGATGCCGCCAGCACAGCAGATGCATGGCCTGAAATTACCGCGTCAGCAAAATGCTCCAGCGCGCCAATACCACCGCTGGCAATCACCGGTATAGATACGGCGTCAGCCACGGCCCGCGTCAGTTCCAGGTTGGTGCCGATCTTGGTGCCGTCGCGGTCCATAGAGGTAAGTAATATCTCGCCGGCGCCGAGCGATGCCATGCGCTGCGCCCAGGCAACTGCGTCAATCCCTGTAGCATTACGCCCGCCATGGGTGAATATCTCGAACCTGCCTGGCGCTACCTGCTTGGCATCAATAGCTACCACAATGC
>JAGVKI010000018.1 GCA_020050695.1 Alphaproteobacteria bacterium
ATCTGCTGCTGTATCGCCTGTCCCTGCCCTGTTTCGAAAATGGTTTTGCCCTGCGTTTCCGCCTGCGCCACCGCTTTGATGTCGTTATTGATATGGCCAACAATCGGCTGATGGCAGATACGTTCGAAATCTTCGACCGTGATTGCTTCCTTGAATTTTGCGCCACTGCGGTTGATCAGTACCGAGATGGTATCACGGCTGATGCCCATGGTCTGCCACGCTGTAAGCAGGCGCGACGCATGGGTAAGCGAACGCAGCCACAGCTGCGCCACCATGATGCGGTGATCGGCATAAGTAAGCGCCGCCGCTGTCCACGGTGTCCACACATGCGGCACGTCCAGGATTACGAAAGCAAAGCGCGAACGCAGCACATGGATCAGCGTGCTGATATGCTCAGCGCGGATTGCTGGCAGCATGCGCAGTTCACCATGCGATGCGATGATATGTAAATGCTGCCCGTATTTAACCAGCATCTTATCCACCAGATGCATGTCAAGCCCGCGGTCAGGCTGGTCAAACAGCTCATGGATACCAAAAGACGCCGTTACATCAAGGCTGCCTGCCACAAGACCAAACTGGTAATCCATATCCACGAGCACCGTTGGCTGACGGTACTGGTTGGCAAGGCTGTAGGCAAGATTGACGGCAACCGTACTTGCGCCATCGCCGGACGCCGCGCTCATGCAAGCGATTACCGTGCCGTTACTGGCGCCAGAGCCTTCTGAAAAACCGGACTGGATGAGTACGCCGCGAATATCAGCAGCCTGCGCCGGGCGGTTGAAATATTCAAGGATGCCGCGCTGTTTGATGGCGCGATAGAAATTGATGTCATTGACGCCGCCGATGACCACCACGCGCAGATGAGCTTCGCAGTGACCAGCCAGTTCATCAATATCGAGCAGCACATCCGTGCCGCGCGATGCAATATCGATCACCATATAGTCAGGCGATACCGGGCGGCTACCCAGCGCTGCAATGGCTCCGGCCACCGGCCCGGTTACAATATGCGCATCCGGGAAACCGAGTGAGCGTGCAAGTTCCGACAGGACAATCGCCTGTTCAGGCTCTAGGCATACAATAAATAATGGGCTTGACGTGTTCATACTAAAACCAACTGTTAATTCGTATAACCGCCATGATTACTGGCTGGCGCTTGCCGCTGAAGAAACCGCAGAACTCTCGGAGCCGCCGCTTTCTTCTTTAGATGTAGGCTTCAGGTAATTGCCATACACCTGCACTGCTTTTTCCCCATCCGGATAGTCCATCAGGCGCGGCTCGGTAAACTGGCGTTTGTCCGTTACCATCTGCACCATGTTGCCGGTGATGGAGCAGCCAAAGGTTGCTGGCGGCAAATTATGGTTATTACGGGAGTTATCAATATAGCGGTTTTCGCAATCACGCGCTACTACACGCTCATATACAAGCGATACGGCACTTTCCGAATCACCTGTGAACTGCAAGGGGATGGCGCGGCGCGCGAGCGCACGCTGAGCTTGCACGCACAGAGTATCGGTTTCAATGCAGCTGAGTTCTGCGCGTGTCGGCGGCGCATCACGCAGCGCGCCTTCGAGTTCCTGGATATTTTCCTGCGACGCAAGCGTGATATGCACCGACTCCGACGACACATCAATCAGGTTTTCAGGATCACCACGATTATAATACGCACCCGGCGGAATTTCCACGCAGGCCGTTGTCAAAAGTATGCAGAGCAAGGATGCAGATGTTTTCATTCTGGTCATTTAGTCCACCATAAATCCGATGGGGCCTTCAAGACCCGGGGTTTTCGAAATAGCGCCTGCACGGCCTGAAAGCGAGCCGAGTGCTCCGAAGAAGAAAGACTCAACCTGGCTTGCCGGACGGAAATCATCGGTCGGCAATTTCACATCAGAACTCTTAAGCGGATCGACCAGATACGGCGTTACGGCAATAACCAGTTCGGTTTCATTGCGCTGGAACTGCGTGCTGCGGAAAAGCGCGCCAAGTATCGGAAGTTCTTTTACGCCCGGCAGCTGCTCAATGGTCGCTTCCATCTGGTCCTTGATAAGACCGGCGATCATGAAGCTTTCGCCCGGAGCCAGTTCCACCGTGGTACGTGCACGGCGCGTATTGATGCTTGGAATATCAAAGCCGCTGACGCGCGTCGGGTTCGAGTTGGAAATTTCTGACACTTCCGGCTGCACCGTCATGCGCACACGCGATTCAGAAAGCACATAAGGCGTAAATTTAACCGCTACACCAAACGGCTTGTATTGCACGCTGATGCTGTTAGCACCGCCTGTGCCCTGCACAATCGGAATAGGAATTTCACCACCCGCCAGGAATTCAGCTTCTTCGCCAGAAACCGCTACCAGGTTTGGTTCTGCAAGCACTTTAAACAGGCCGTCACTCTCTAATGCCTTGAGTAAACCCGCCACCGTTTTACCGCCGGGGCCGTCAGGCTGATAGCGCGCAGATAGTATGCCGCGCGTGTTGGTTGGCGTCTGCCCGCCAGGTAGCAGGAACACACCCGGATCAATAGCATCGCCGCCGCCTGGTGCTACCAGCGACGCAATGCCGCTACCCGTACCAAAGGCAACCACACCCGTGCCCGCTGACTGCGCAACATAGTTAAGGTCAATGCCCAGTGACTTAAGCGCCGTACGGTTGATTTCACCCACACGCACACGCAGCATGACCTGCTGGCCGGACGTCACCTGCATCATATTGATAATATTCGGCGTACCGCTGCCAGATGCAGGCGCAAGCGCCGCTGCATCGCCAGTATCACCAGAAGGCGCAGCCGCCGCCTGAGATGCGCCGTCACTCATGAAATCCGTTGCGATTTTCACAGCTTTATCTGCCGCGCCCGCATTACTTACGTTACCGGTAAGTGCGATGCTGTTATTGAGCATCTCTACGCCAATTTTCTCATCCGGGAGAAAACGCTTGAGCGCCATACGCATCGCAGGCAGGTCATAGCCTACCGCAATATCCATATCACGCTGGAGCTTGCCCTCTTTATCAAAAATACGGATATTGGTTCGCCCCACTTTTTTACCCACCACCGTCAGGTTCTTTGCGTTATGCGCATGCACGTCGGCAATAGCGGGGTCCGCGACCATAACTTCCGCCATAGGGTCATTGGACGTAATAAGGGAAGAACGGTGCACGGGTACATTGATCGTATCGGCATGCGCCGGGAATGAAAATACGCTGCATGCCAGCGCAAACCACAGGCCGCCTGAGCGCGCTTTTTTATATGATGCCATTATCCCGGTGTTTTTCATGCTGTCCTACCTGCCCAGGAGATTGCCTAATATGCCAAGACCACCCGCAGCACCGCCATCTGTAATGGGAGCCGCCCCTGGCTTTTCTTCATTTGCGCCGCGTATGATGCGCACAGGCTCCGTAGCGCCGCCCGTCATCGCAGCATCGGACAATCCGCCCACATAAGAAGGTGACGGCTTGTCTTTATTGTCTTTATCGCGGATAGAGCGCAGCGCCAGCGAGAGGGTGCCCACTTTTTCCGCCAGGCGTAATTTCTGCCCCATCTCTTCTGTGACTTCGAGCGTTATTGAAGACGGCGCGCCCCCACTGGTGACAGCATTTGCCGCAGCATCCACTGCGCCTGGGTCACGCACATTGACCGCCAGCACACGCGCATTTTGCACAATCACTTCGCTTACACTTGGGGTTTTGCTGTTATCGGCAAGATTATGCACAAACAATACATCCACGCGGTCACCAGGAAACACATAACCCGCAACACCGGATACAGCGTCAGTGCCCACGGTGATGGCACGCATGTTTGGCGCCAGCGCCGCAGCGAGGAAACCCGCTTCATCCATATCAGCCAGCTTGCCGAGCACTACAGGTTCGCGTGCCTGGATAGGCGAACGCACGATTCGGCCAATAACGCCGGATTCTTTTGGATCGCCAGTAATAAAGCCTTCGAGAAGCAGCTGGCCTGGCCATGGCTGCTTATCGAGCATTTCTTCGGTAAGCACGGTGCCAACGGGAATCGTCTCGCGCGCAACCAGCACGTCAACAGCGGAAACATCGGGGGCGGGAGCGGAGGTGGCAGTAGCTGGAGCCGACGGGGCAGCGCCCGTTTGCTTATTCGACCATTGCAGCGCCGCGACACCAGTCACTACGGCAATTACAGCAGCAGTCAATAAAAGTAAGGAGCGCATAATGCGATGTGGCCATCCCTTGATGATATATATTTGGCAAAAAAAGCTTTTTACCTCTTCTGCTTATAACGCAGCTCATCAAAGGCTGTAAATAAAAAAACGCGCATCACCCCCCATTAGTTGTGGGCTACGCTATTTTTGCTACACTCTCTTGTAGTAGGAAAGCTGTTATACAGCCTTCTTTGCACGGGAGATTTTCTTGCGCTCATTGGCATCCAGAGCGGTTTTGCGCAGGCGCAGCGACTTAGGGGTCACTTCCACCAGTTCATCGTCCTGAATGTAGGAAATCATCTGCTCAAGCGTCATGCGCAGCGGCGGCACGAGACGAATGGCCTCGTCCTTGCTGGTGGTACGGATGTTGGTCAGCTGCTTGTTCTTCAGCAGGTTGATTTCCAGATCGTTATCGCGTGAATGCTCACCTACGATCATGCCTTCATAAATCTTATCGCCCGGATTGATGAACATGATACCACGGTCCTGCAGGTTCCAGATAGCGTATGCAACGGCTTCGCCGGTATCCATCGCGATCAGCGCACCGTTACGGCGGCCACCGATTTCACCTTTGAACGGAACATAGTCATGGAACAGGCGGTTCATCATGCCGGTACCGCGTGTATCGGTCAGGAACTCACCCTGATAACCGATCAGGCCGCGTGACGGCACATGGAACGTAATACGGGTCTTGTTACCACCGGATGGGCGCATGTCGATCATTTCGCCCTTACGCAGGGATACTTTTTCTACCACAACGCCGGTATGTTCATCATCCACGTCGATCACGACTTCTTCCACCGGTTCCATCTTCACGCCATCGACGTCCTTGAACAGTACGCGTGGGCGGGAAACGGAAAGTTCAAAACCTTCGCGGCGCATGGTTTCGATCAGTACGCCCAGCTGCAATTCGCCGCGGCCAGCTACTTCAAATGCGTCCTTGGAATCGGCTTCTTTCACGCGGATAGCCACGTTGCCTTCATCTTCTTTCAGCAGTCGCTCACGGATCATGCGCGAGGTCACTTTGCTGCCTTCCTG
>JAGVKI010000203.1 GCA_020050695.1 Alphaproteobacteria bacterium
CAGGGCCACTTGTAGTAGCAGGACCACTTGTAGTGGCAGGACGGCTCGCAGCAGCAGGGCCGCTTGTAACAGCTGGGCTACTTGTAACAGCAGGGGTGCTCGTAGTGGCAGGACGGCTTGCAGTGGCAGGACCACTTGTAACAGCCGGGCCGCTAGGTGCGGTGATAACAATAGATGTATTCAGTCCAGCCTGGTTTTCGCGTGCACTGGCAGTAAACTCAGATTTAATAGTGCTAATGACAACACTCTGGCCGCCTGGGATGTTCTGTGTTTTGCTTGTAATCAGCGCATTCGCTGCAGCATAGGCCGGGTTATTTGCAGTGTTGTTGGTGATATTATTCACCACTGCCTGACCTAGCGCTTCAGGATCCTGGGACAGTGCCGGGTTAGCGCGCAGTACTTCCTGGGTCGACTGCGTCAGTGCAGTGCGCAGGGTTTGTTTTTCTGCGTCATCGAAGCTTGGACGCATGGCCGACGGAACGCTTTCAAGCTTCGCAAGCAGTTTGGTTTCAGTTGCCTGAACGATGGTAGTAACCGTGGCATCCAGCTGTGGCTGGTTAACGTTTACGGTAGCGCCAGGAGCAAGCTGCGGTCCCTGACCGCCTGGGCCAGAGGCCTGTGGGCCGTCATTGCCGCCAAATAGGCCGCCAAAAAGACCGCTAAGCATACCGCCTTTGTCAGCTGCGCCGCCAAGCATCGCACCGAGCAGTGGGGCGATGAGCATCATAATGCCGCCGGCGCCGCCAGTCATGGCAGCTATGGCAAGGCCAATGATGGCGCCGATAATCATGCCTGCGTTTTTCTTCAGGAAGCCCATGACGCCGCCTTCTTCAGGCTGAGCACCGCCAGTGCCAAGGCCGGTTGCGGTAGGAGTGCTCGAGACTGGGCTGTTGCCCGGCGGAATCACTGCGACATTATTGTTAAGTGCAAGGGCTGAATTGGGCTGAAAGCGGGAATTGGCATCGGGTACCAGCATATTGCCATCAGCGCTTACGTTGAGAGCCCGACTCACGACGAAATTACCGTTGCGCATATTCCCGGCGAGGATAACGTTCTTACCATTTTCCTGTGTGGCGACAAAGGATGTGGCGTCTGGTACTGCGGCCTTTACTTCGCTGCTGATACGAGCCATGCCGGACAGGCGTGCATCAGGATTTACCCGGTTAACGGAAGGCACCATTGGCGGAGTGCTGTAATCTTCTACTGCGGCGGTAAGGTCGCGCGGCGGACGGGCAGCCGGGCCGCTTGTGGTTGGCGCAGATCCAGTAACGGCAGGTGTACTTGAAACAGCAGGTGTGCTTGAAACAGCAGGTGTGCTTGAAACAGCAGGCGTGCTTGAAACAGCAGGTGTGCTTGAAACAGCAGGCGTGCTCGAAACAGCAGGTGTGCTTGAAACAGCAGGTGTGCTTGAAACAGCAGGCGTACTTGAAACAGCAGGCGTGCTCGAAACAGCAGGCGTGCTTGAAACGGCAGGTGTGCTTGAAACGGCAGGTGTAGGCGTGGGCTGCTGCGCAGCTTCAAGAGCAGTGATAACTGCTTGGTACTGTGTTCGTTTTGGATCATTTGCCTCAAATAAGTTCATGCGTTCTTGCGCTCGGTCCAGTGCCGTCTTGCCATATTCGTCCTGGATTTCCGCTGCTGCTGGATTTGCCCTGAGCATGGCGTTAACGACCTCAGCATTACCGTATCGTGCGGCTTCAAACAGCGGTGTCTCACCATATTGGTTTTTAAGCCCGACTGCTTCTGGGGTTGCCCTTAGCAACGCATTGACCACCTCAGGATTGGCTCTGTAGCCCGATGCCATAGATAATGGCGTTCTATTATACTCGTCCGTAATACTGGCTGCTTCCGGATTTGCCGTGAGTATGGCATTGACGACTTCAAGGTTGCCTTTACTGGCCGCCATATGCAGTGGCGTCCAGTCTCTGCTGTTTTTTACAGTGGCAGCGCCAGGATCCGCCGTGAGTATGGCGTTGACCATATCAAGATTACCATTGGAAACTGCTATATAAAGAGGGGATTCGCCATCATAGTTTTTGACCCTGGCGGCTTGCGGATTCGACTTGAGGATCGCATTTACTTCATCAATATTTCCATTGGTTACTGCAACATGAAGTGCTGTATTTCCGTAGGAATATTGTGGTGTTACATCTGGGAACTCTGCTTCGAGGTTGGCGTATTGAACAATTGTTCTGCCATCTTCATCTGTTAAAGAGCGCAGCTGCGGATTGTCTATAAGAATTTGGGTAAGGTTTTCCCTGCCATTCTCAGAGCGAAAGACATCCTTTAAATCTTCAATGGTCGGGTTTTCCGGTAAATCAACCATAATTCTGTTCCCACTTTTGTCCGCAAATTAACATTGCGTGTTAATTCTATCGTTTAATCCTAACAGAACTATATGACAGTCAACACATCGCTTATGTTAAATTTATATGACTTAAATTTAGCAGGAAAAACTTAATTATTTGATAAAAACAACACCTTACTGGACTGTCACAAATGATATGACAATTATGTGATCATCCAGCCTATTTTCAACGGTGAATTTAGGTTTATCAATGGCTTGACCCGTTATGTCGGTAGCCAGCGTCTGCTCCATGATATATGTCTTATGGGTAGCCACTGCCTTGGCGATAGCCTCCGGGGCAACGATGCTTAAGGAAATCCGGTCGGCCACATGCAGCCCGCCGTCTTTACGGGCCTGCTGGATCATGCGAACCAGATCGCGGGCGATGCCCTCGGCTTCCAGTTCAGGGGTGACGTTTGTATCAAGAATCACCAGCGCGTCGTTAGTCGATAGTGCCTGGGCACGGTCTTTGAATTCCGGTTTTGGCTCAAGTTGCAGAACATACTCAGCAGGCAGCAGTTTTTCGCCGCATACTTCCACTGCGCCGTCTGCCTGCTTCCATTCACCTTTTTTAGCCGCCGGAATGATCTGTTTCATCTTTTCCGGCAGGCGTTTACCCAGCACCTGATTGTTCAGGCCGAGTTTGAGGGTGGCGTACTCGTTAATATTAGCTTCAACGTGAACTGCCTTTACGTTTAACTCATCTTGAATGATGTCATTAAATGTTGCGGCAACCAGATGCTCGTGCGTAACTATTGTTAGCGATTGCAACGGCTGGCGAACCCTTATGTTCCGGGTATTACGCACACCTAGTCCAGCATTGCAAATATCGCGTGTTTTTTCCATCTGACGCAGCAGTTCAGCTTCATCATGAATTCCGCTCACATCCGGGAAATCAGCCGTATGCACGGACTCTTCACCTGTCAGGCCGCGATACATATCTTCAAGCGTCATTGGCAGCAGTGGCGCAGCGGCGCGGCACATAGCGTGCAGCACGGTGTATAATGTATTGTATGCCGCCTGTTTATCCGCGTCAAATACATGATCTTTGGCTTCCTTCCAGAAGCGCTCTTTATTGCGGCGGATATACCAGTTGTTCAGCGAGTCAAAGAACAGCTGCAGCGAATCGCATGCGGCGGGGGTGTCATAGCTGCCCAGCGCCTGCTCGATGGCGGTGACGGACTGCTTGCACTTGGCGAGGATATAGCGGTCCATCACATCCGTTGATGTGGTGTCGTACTTCGCCTGAATGCCGTCGGCATTGGCATAGAGCGTGAAGAAATTATAGGCGTTCCATACTGGTTTGATGGCAAGGCGCACGACGTCACGGATGAATTTGCCATCCGGGTCGACCATCAGGTCCTGCCCACGCATTACGGGGGACGCAATCATCAGCCAGCGCAATGCGTCGGCGCCAAACTGGTCGATCACTTCCATCGGGTCTTTGTAATTCTTCAGGCGCTTGGAATATTTAAGGCCGGTTTCCGCGTCCAGCACCACACCATGGCAGATACAGTTTTTAAACGGCGGCTTATCGAAGAGTGCCGTCGACAGCATGATCAGCGTATTGAACCAGCCGCGTGTCTGGCCGACATATTCAGTGATGAAATCGGCAGGGAAGTGGCCTTCAAACCATTCCTTGTTTTCAAACGGGTAATGCACCTGCGCAAACGGCATGGAGCCGGATTCAAACCAGCAATCGAACACGTCTTCCACACGGCGCAGCGTGTAAGCAGGATCGGTAGGGTCAGGCTTGGTCAGCTCGTCGATATACGGACGGTGCAGGTCTTTTACCTCAACGCCGAAAAACTCCTGAAGTTCAGCGATAGAGCCGAATACATAGAGTTCCTTGTTCTTAGGATTGTCCGATTTCCAGATAGGAATCGGCGTGCCCCAGAAGCGGTTGCGCGAGATCGACCAGTCCGGCGCGGTGGCCAGCATGTGGCCCATCTGCCCATCGCGGATATGGCCGGGAATCCAGTTGATTTCCTGATTCAGTTCCACCGCACGGTCGCGGAATTTGGTCACTTCCACATACCAGCTTGGCATAGCGCGGTAGATAAGCGGCTTATCGGTGCGCCAGCAATGCGGGTAATTATGCTTGATTTCTTCTTGGCGGATCAGCTTGCCGTTTTCTTTCAGCCAGCTAATGATGCGCAAATTCGCAAGCCCGTATTTTTTCAGTTGTTCAGGCTTATACGGTTCATCTGCGCGCGCGCCGTCTTCCTGCGAAATAACGTTCAGGCCCTTGAGGCTTAATACCTCGTCATTCCGGCGAAGGCCGGAATCTGCATCCCCATAGCCACCGGCCTGCGCCGGTGTGACGTAAAAAGGTATATCAAAAATAGCATCCGTGTATTTGCCCTGGCCATCGACGGGCACCACAACTTCAATGCCATTGGCTTCGCAGCATTTTTGATCTTCCTCACCAAAGCCCGGCGCCATATGCACGATACCCGTGCCGTCACCGTCGGTAACGAAAGAAGAGCCGTCCAGAATACGGAAGGCCTTATTGTGGTCTTTGAAATAGGGGAAGAGGGGCTCGTACACTTGACCAAGCAAATCTTCAAATGCGATTGGTGCAGCAATGGTTATACCTTCCTCGCTACCCAGTTCCTTGGCATACTTATGGGAAGCATTTACGCCCATGATATAGCAATTACCATCTTTTAAAACGCAGCCATAGGTTACGTCCTTACCCACCGCCAGAGCGAGGTTGCTCGGCAAAGTCCAAGGCGTCGTCGTCCATGCCAGCACATAATAATTATCAGCCTTAGGAGCACCTTTTGGCGCGCTATGCAGCTTGAACGCCACCGTCGCCGCTTTATCTTCTTTTTCGCGGTAGCTGTTATCCAGCTTGGTTTCAAAGTTCGATAGTGGTGTTTCGGCGGCCCATGAATAGGGCATTACGCGGTAGGCTTCGTATACCCAGCCTTTTTTATAAATCTCTTTGAATGCCCAGATGACAGATTCCATGAAGTTTTTGTCCATGGTTTTATAGTCACCGGCAAAGTCTACCCAGCGCGCCTGGCGGGTGACATACTGTTCCCATTCGGTGGTGTATTTCATGACCGAGGTGCGGCAATGGTCGTTGAATTTGCCAATGCCGAAATTCTGGATCGCCTGGCGGCCAGAGATGCCCAGTTCCTTTTCGCTGCCCATTTCAGCAGGCAGGCCGTGGCAATCCCAACCGAAGCGGCGCTCGACTTTTTTGCCCTTCATGGTCTGGTAGCGGGCGTATAAATCTTTTACAAAGCCCGTCAGCAAATGGCCGTAATGCGGCAGGCCGTTGGCAAATGGCGGGCCGTCATAAAATACAAATTCCTTGTCTTTGGCGCGGTGCTCAACCGATTTTTTGAACATCCCTTCCTTTTGCCAATAGGCCAGTACAGCCTCTTCAATGGCCGGAAAATTGGGGTTGGCGTTTACTTCAGGGTAAAAACCACGGTTTTTCTGTATAGATTCGCTTTTTGCCACGCTTGTCATTGGTAAAATATTAATATTTTTGGATATAATCGTTTAAGAGTCAGCATTTCTAGCGGTTTTGCTCAGATGTTGCAATAATTAACAAGGCACAAGTAGGTGGCACCATGGATATAGATGAAAGACGTCTTACAATGCGTCTTCGCAAATACTGGGATTTAGTACGAAAAACCCAGCCTGTGCCCGATTATAGCCATTTCAATTCCGGCACCATCAACGATATATGGCCTTACTGTTTTGTCGTCAGTGTGGATGCAGCAGGGCAGGTGGTTGCCGACGGCACCCATACCTATAAGTACCTATATATAGGTGAGCCGATTATCAAGATGTACGGCAAGGATATGACGGGCCAGACCCTGACCCAGGGGGTGAAGCACTTTATGGGCGGCCATGTTTTTGATAAATTACATGAGGTTACAACAAGTCTGGTGCCGGTGGAAGATACCGGGCATATCGTCAACCAGCAGGGCAAGATGCTTAAATACCGTGCCTGTTACCTGCCGTTTGGCAAAGAAGGCGCTGCCCTCAGCCATATTGTCGGCGGCCTGACCTACCGGGTGTTTTAATCGTATTTCCCACTATTTTCAGGGCATTATTGTTGACAGTTGTCATGCAAGACAGCACATTATCGCGCATATATATAACGCCCTACTTACATAGAGATTCCAATGCAGCCCAAAGGCCCCGTGAAAACCGAAACCCTCCTCGCCACACTGGCAACGGCTCCTGACAAGCATCGCGGCGTGGTCAACATGCCGGTGTATCGCGCGTCCACCATTTTGTTTCCTACACTGGCTGAGTTTGAGAACGCTGACCGTGGGCATTGCACATATGGTTCTTACGGCCGTTATGGCACCCCGGCAACCGAAGCATTAGAAGATACCATCGCCAAGCTCGAAGGCGCGGATCACGCGATCGTGCTTGCTTGCGGGGCGGCTGCCGTTACGCTCGCGCTGACATCAACCTTAAGTGCTGGCGACCACCTGCTGATGGTGGACAATGTCTACGGCCCGACCCGCCGTCTATGCGATTATGAACTCAAGCGTTTTGGTATTGAAACCACCTACTATGATCCCACCATTGGCGCGGGTATCTCCGAACTGATCCAGGACAACACCAAGGTGATCTTTGTGGAAAGCCCGGGGTCGCTGACCTTTGAGGTGCAGGATGTTCCGGCTATCGCAAAAGCGGCTCATGCTCGCGGTGCAATCGTGATTGGCGATAACACCTGGGGCACACCGATGTATTACCGCCCGTTTGACCTGGGTATCGATATATCGGTGCATTCGGCCACTAAATATATCAGCGGCCATTCGGATATGCTGATGGGCACCGTCGCCTGTAAGGAAGCGCATTACGCCACGTTGCTGCGCAATTTCCGCGTAACCGGCGCATGCCCTAGCGGCGATTCGGTGTTTCTTGCCATGCGCGGCCTGCGCACGCTCGCAGTGCGCCTGAAGCAGCATTATGAAAATGCCATGAAAGTGGCCAACTGGCTGAAGTCCCGTCCGGAAGTGGAGGCGGTACTGTATCCTGCATTACCCGGTGCGCCCGGCCATGATTTATGGAAGCGCGATTTCTCCGGCGCATGCGGCCTGTTTGCATTTGTGCTGAAGGAGAATCCCGCGCATGAGGCGATGGCAGCCATGCTCGACCATCTGGAACTATTTGGCATGGGCTACAGCTGGGGCGGCTATGAAAGCCTGATCACCCCCATTACGCTGGGCAAGATGCGCACGGCAACGAAGCTGCCCTATAGCGGAAAGTTGCTGCGCATTCATATTGGCCTTGAGCATCCAGACGATTTGATCGCGGATCTCGAACGCGGCTTTGACCGCATGAAAAAAGCGGCCTGATGCAGGGCTATAAGGGCAATCGGATCATACTGGTTGCTTTTGCGGCAACGCTTGTAAACCTGCTGCCCATGTTACTTGGCAAGCCAGGGGCGGATGTACTTTTTCATTACGCGCTGATCGAATGTTTTTCCAGCCAGTTCTGGCAGGGCGACCTGTATCCGCGCTGGTGCGCCGATGCTAATAGCGGGCTTGGCTCGCCGGTATTCCTGTTTTATTTCCCGCTACCTTATTACATCACCGCGCTGTTTTACCCGCTGCATTACCTGGGCGTGGATGTTCAGGGCCAGTACGCGCTTTCGGTGGCAGCGGCCACGCTGGTTACATTCCTTACCTCTTATGCATGGCTGCGTGACCGCGTGACTGCCGGGCGCGCGCTGCTTTGCGCCATGCTGCTGCTATTCATGCCGTACCGCATGGAGGTGATGTATTTCCGCACGGCGCTGGCGGAACTGTGGGGCTTTGCATTCCTGCCGCTGCTATTTTTATACGCCCGCCATGTGGCGGTAAGAAAGCCGCATGCATGGCGTCACCTGACGGGTGCAATTATGCTTGCCATGCTCTCGCATGTGCCGCTTGCCTTTATCGGTCTTATCGGCTGCACGCTGCTGATGGCGCGCATGGCGCGGTTTTCGCTAAGGCGTTGGCTGGCTTTTATGGGGGCTGGCATTAGTGCTGCTGCCGCGATTGCCTTATACCTTGTTCCTGCCAAGTTCTATATGCGCTACCTGCATGAAGACGCGTTGGCCTTCATGCGCTCGGTATGGGTGAATGATTACCTCTCTGTCAGCGAGGGCATGGGGCGCATCAGCGTGATGGTCAATTTGCTGGTGACGCTTCTGCTGCTTGCCTGCCTTTTGTTTATGACGCTACGCCGCCGCACGCAGATTGCCGATAGCTACTCGCGCCGTGAAATGATGGGCTGGGCAGCGATTTCTGTGGTGGCGCTGCTGCTGATGCTTCCCCTCAGCGCGCCGCTTTGGAATATATTTTACAGCGCCTCGGGTATCATGACGCCATGGCGCGCGCAGGCGCTTATTCCATTTGCGCTGGTCTATCTGCTGGCCATGAAAATGCAGTGGATGATGTCGCAAAAGCAGCTAAAAACCTGGAAAGCCGATTATGGCGTGCTGCTTGGCCTGTTCATGCTGCTGTCGCTTACCGTGCTTACCACCCGCCCGCCGGAAGTAGAGAATTTATACAAGCTGGCGATTGATTCGCAGGTCATCAACGCGAGTGAATACCGCTCGCGCTGGAGCGATAAAATATACGCCGACCGTGAAGAGTTGATCAGGCGTTTTGAAAAATCCGGCAGCAAGCGCACGCTTTCCATTATTGAAGGTGACGGCGGGGCTAATCTTGAAATTCTCAATAGCCAGCAGATTGTAATCCATACCGATGCGGCAGCTGAATCCGTTATTGAGCTTACGCATTTTTATTTCCCGATCTGGCAGGTAAGCGTGGATAATAAACCTGCCGACATTCTGTTCCCGGCGGAAAAAAGCGGGTTCATGCGCCTGCGCGTGCCAGCAGGTGAGCATGAGATAGTACTCAACCGCGATCTTGCGTATGGCATGGGACTGTTTTATACCGCTGCAAGCTTTGCTGCATTTCTCAGCATAACGCTTTTATTCTATCTTACCTTCCGCAAACGGAGAACCCATGCAGTCTAATGCCATTTCACCCGTTAAACTGCTGCTTGTGTCTTTTTTTGCGGCAGCGCTGAATATCCTGCCGATGTTCCTGTTTGATGCGGGCGGTGATGTGCATTTTCATTATGTACTCTTTAGCTGTTTTGCCGAGCAGTTCTGGCAGGGCGATCTCTATCCGCGCTGGTGCATGGATGCTAATAGCGGCCTTGGCGCTCCGGTATTTATGTTTTATTTCCCGCTGCCTTATTATATCGCGGCGCTGATCTGGCCGATTACCACTATAGGTTCCCCCATGGAGTGCGTATATGG
>JAGVKI010000017.1 GCA_020050695.1 Alphaproteobacteria bacterium
GCCAGTGCAGCGCTAATGTCGCTGCGCAGTTTTGCAAGCTGCTGCTGGATGGACGTGGTGGCGTCGATCATGTCTTTTGCTGCCTGGCCCGTCTGGCCGGAGGCGGCGGTTACTTCCTCGGTGTCTTTGGAAATGGCTTTATTGGCGGTTGCTACGATATGCACGTTCTGCGAAATATCGCGCGTGGATGCGCCTTGCTGCTCGACTGCTGCTGCAATGGTGGTGGCAATGGAATTGATTTCGTTGATGGTGCCGCCGATATTCTGGATAGCACCTACGGTATCATGTGTGGCGGTCTGAATGGAACTGATATAGCTGCCGATCTGCTCGGTTGCCTTGGTGGTTTGTGTCGCCAGGTTTTTGACCTCGGAAGCAACCACAGCAAAGCCTTTGCCAGCCTCGCCTGCGCGGGCTGCTTCGATGGTAGCGTTAAGCGCCAGCAGATTGATCTGCGATGCGATGGCATTGATCATTTCCACTACCTGCCCGATTTTCTGCGCTGCGGTCGTCAGGCTGATGACGGTATCATCTGTTTTCTTTGCCTCATCTACGGCAGAAGAGGTGATGGTGGCGGCGCGCGTTACCTGCATGCTGATTTCATAAATCGCGGAAGAAAGCTGTGAGGAAGCGTCAGAGACGGTTTCCACATTCTGGGTAGCGGTATCGATCTGCGTTTTCAGTTTGCCCAGCATGGATTGGTTGTTTTCCACCGTGCTGGCCACGGACTTTGCCTGGCCATCTATCGTGGTGATAACGGCGGCCATCTGGTCCATCATTGTATGGATGTCGGTTTCGAGGTGTTCTGTCAGCATTTCTATTGCTTTATGCTGTTCGTTGCGGCTGGCAGCCAGCGTGGTTTCCTGTGTTTCCTTGGCCTGCCTGCGTTCAATTGCCGTGTCTTTAAACACGCTTAGGGCATAGGAAAGCTGGCTGATTTCGTTATTGCCGTGGTCATCGTCGATTTCCACATTCAGATTGCCTTCAGACAGCAGGCGGCTTTTGGTGGTGAGCAGATTAAGCGGCTGCATGATGCGTATATCAGCAATCATCCACATAATCAGGCACAGCATCAGAAGCACGCCGCCTGTAGCTGTGACAGCCAGCAGCATCCGGTCGTTAGCCTGGCTGGTAAGCCTGATCTGGCTGGAAAGAAGCGTGTCGTATTTTGCGTAAAGCGTGTCTGCCATGGCGATAATATTATCCATGTCTTCCATCAGCTTTTTTACAGTCTGATCAGCAGAGGCCTTGTCTTTATTACCTGCTTCAGCGCCATACATGACATAGGCAGCGGCTGTTTTCTTGCCGACATTGTAATAAGGGGTAAAGTTATTTTTGGCCTGGTTCAGTGCGGTCTTAATGTCACCGGCCTGCAGGCGAGTGCTCAGTTCTATGGCTTTACCTACCTTATCACGGAAGGCGACTGCATGCTCTTCCGCCTTGCGAAAGCCGCTATCGAAGCCATTCATGCCGCGCGTGGCCGACATATCGGCGAGGTAGTGCTGCACTTCAATCAGCTGTGTTTTAATGTCGCGCGTCAGCTGCTTTAGATCCTTGCTGTTATCGCTCAATTGATCGAATACCACACTTTGTTTGATGCTATTGGTGGTATGCCAGTTAAGCCATGCGCAGGCTCCTGTGCCCAGCACACAGGCCAGGATCAGTACGATAAACAGAAAATGTAACTGGTTGCGTAGTAACATTGCAATGCCTTCACAGGGTGCAAGCACATAGGTGCTGTTGATTAGGCTTCTTTTTTTCGCACGCTATCAACCAAAAGTTTATAAAGGATTAATGACCGCTGCTGCTGGAGGTGCAAAACGCAAGTAATCTAATAGGATATGCTTGCGCTGACATCAGGCGCCCGTAAAGGCCTGTTGGCATTACAGTTTATTCGTTAGTCCGCGCTGGCAAAGGTGACTTCTACGCCGCGCTTCTTGAAGTAGGACTGCATCATCTTACGGCCCTGACGGTTTGGCTGTACCAGCTTCTGGGTATCTACTTCGATGGATTTGGTGCCATTGGCCGCCATGACGCTCCTCAGCGCAGCGATATGGGTATCGAGGTTTTCGTTCTCGTTGTGCAGCGAAGCGTAAATATTTTCCAGCGCCTGATCGAGTGTGATTGTCATAACGTTTATGCCATAAAGTTGGGCAGCCAAGCTTCATTAGCTTCGCGCAATTTAGCAACACTGACGCTGCAGGTGATGTCCAGTTCCAGCGTGTCTTTCTGTGTGCTGCCAAGCACCGTGATGGCAACGCCTGCGGCGGTTGCCTGTTTTTCAAGTTCCGCCACCTTATCCTGCGGCAGGCTGATTACATAACGCGCCTGGTCTTCACCGCACATATAGGCAAATACCTTGGCAGGCTGTTTCATATCCACCGGCAGTTGGATTTTAGCGCCTATACCATGACGCAGTGTCATTTCCGCGATGCCTACAAACAGGCCGCCATCGGACAGGTCATGGCAGGAAGTGATCTGGCCTTTTTCGATCAATTGGCGCACGAAATCGCCGTTTTTCTTTTCAGCCGCAAGATCAACTGGCGGAGGCGGGCCTTCTTCGCGGCCAAACAGTTCACGCAGCGCCAATGATGCACCGATATGACCTTTGGTCTCGCCGATCAACACTACTGTTTCGCCCTCGCGGGTGAAGCTATTGCCGACATGCTTGGTGATGTCTTTTAAAATGCCGACGCCGCCGATGGCTGGGGTAGGCAGAATGCCTTTGCCGCCGGTTTCGTTATACATCGACACGTTGCCGGAGATAACCGGGTATTCAAGCACCTTGCAGGCTTCGCCCATGCCCTGGATACAGCCCACCAGCTGGCCCATGATTTCGGGCTTTTCAGGATTGCCGAAATTCAGGCAGTTGGTGATAGCCAGCGGGGTAGCGCCAACCGCCGTCAGGTTGCGCCAGGTTTCCGCCACGGCCTGCTTTCCGCCTTCTACCGGGTCGGCGTAGCAATAGCGCGGGGTGCAATCGGTGGTGATAGCAAGGCCCTTATTTGTGTCGTGCACGCGTACAATCGCCGCGTCGCCGCCTGGGCGCGCCACGGTGTCGTTGCCTACCATATGGTCGTACTGCTCCCAGATCCAGCGCTTGCTGGCAATGTCCGGGCAGCCCATCAGGGTCATCAGGTCATCACCCGCCTTGCGGTGGATGACGTCTTTATCTTCCAGCACTACATCCGCGCGTTTAGGGGTTGGAACCCACGGGCGGTCATAGATAGGGGCATCTTCCGATACCGGGCCAACGGGCATATCGCACACCACTTCACCGTGCATTTTCAGCACCAGATGCTTGGTGTCCGTCAGTTTGCCAATGA
>JAGVKI010000104.1 GCA_020050695.1 Alphaproteobacteria bacterium
CCGGCAGTTCAGCCGCTGACATCAGCGGTAAATTTGCCAAGGGATATGGTGTAGTTGTCGCAATTATTGGTGTTCCAGATGCATCAGGCTACAAACAGGATATACATGGGCTGCTTGATGCCTGGGAAAAGTCCAAGGAAAAGCCTGCCCTCCTGTTAGTTAGCAGTAAGCCTGAACTGACCCGCAAACTTGTAGAAAGCTGGCAGGGCTGGAATAAGCTTCCAAGCGAACTTAAAGCCGCCATTAAGGTAAACGAGGAATTTCTCGTTATTAACGGCAATAAGGCGCTTGATGTACTTAAAGAACGTGTTGCGTGCTCGGAATCACTCCAGCAACAGCTGGAAGATGCAAGAAACCCGGATGTCAGCCCTATTATTGCAGAGCCGAGTTTCCTTCGTAGTGCCAGCCTGACGGGCCCACAACTCATTAAGGGGTAATCTTATGTTTAGTAATGTATTACGTAAGCGCAGCTTTACCCGGCAGGCAGAAGCCTCCCGCCTTGATCATATCGTACTGGTAAATGCTAAAAACGAAGCAGGCGAGAATGCCTGGTTCTATGTCCTGGTTGACCAGGGAAAGCTGAACGCCTTCCTGTCCAATCAAGGCATGTCACTTATGAACATTCATGACTATGGCCGTATTCTTTACTCAGGTATCGGCAGCCAGCCATCTGACCTTATCAAATGGCACATGCATAATGAATACGGCTTTACCGAGTAAACCCCTTAGCCTTGAAGCGTATACAGCGCCCTGTCAAGTGCTTCAGCAAGCTGCAGCACCTGTCCGTTTAACTGGCCACGCTTCCATTCATCAGGCATAGGATCCTCTGACTTAATCATCGTCACCTGTGCCTCTGAATTAGCTGGAAATGTTACCAGGCTGATTTCCCATAAATCCACCTCAGCCAGTAACCTTACCCCACTATCTGGATCAATGCTGTATCGCACAGGTGAATAACCAATGGAAAGGCCGCTTATGGCACCCGCTTTAAGCAGGCTGTGTGCTTCATTTGCACGCTGCACATTCAGTAGCAATGTGCCCTGCACATAGAGGCCATACTCATCTTCCTTCATCAGGTCTAGTATCCCGATTGGTTCTTCCTGGTTGTGCTGCCACAGGAATTTTACATTCGATACTCCCTTATGAATGCTCTGTGAGAATGCCCCACGCAGCATAATATCACGCTGGTTATCGACGATATTAAATACGCTTGCATATCCGGCAAAGCGCCCCTGAGCATCAAGCGATTTGATCTTCAGGGCAACATCCATACGCTTGCGCTCACGCATGGTGGCGCTTATCTTTTTTTCAAGATACATAGAAAAAACCTTAAAATAGGAAAGTTTGGAAATTAGTTTTTGGTGGCGTTGATCGTAAATTCGACACGCACCTCATTTTTCACAGAATCAGTAGCAGCCCACTCGCCCTCACCCACAGAAAAATCATTACGCATGATAATCGCATGGCCTGTGGCCGTTGCAGCGGTGGCATCCAGCTTATCCATGTGAAATTGCAGTGTCAGCGGCATGCTCTTGCCTTTTAAGTTAAGCGTGCCTTCTGCTGCATAATTATCTTTTTCTGCCACAGCAATTATACGGCTCGATTGATAGATCGCTTTGGGAAAACCAGCAACCGATAGCCACTCAGGCGTCTTTAAAGTCTCCGCCATATCGCCATCGCCCATGGCAAGGCTTGTCAGGTCAATCTCAACCTTAATACTGCTGGACTCCAATTGCTCAGGTGCAAAATGTATTTCTGTTGTGAAGGTTTTAAATTCACCTCTAAGTGGGGCATTATTCTGGGTTGCAACAAAGCCCAGCTTGCTGCCTTCAGCAAGCGTGTATGCAGGCGCATCCGCAAGTGCACAAGGCACAAAGCAGGCAATACTAGCAGCCAGCCATAGTATCAGTGCGCGAATAGCCTTCTTTTCTAAGCCGTCCATACGGTAACATCCGAAGTAAAACATTATCTTTATAGTAAAAATGATGCAGCAATGATGCCATAGCATGTATCCCGATGGTGGCAACCAGCCCCCATGCCATTACGCCATGCGCCTGCCTGAAAAACTTGCGCGATTCAGGATCAGGTGACATCAGGTCTGGCATGGTAAACCATCCGAATACAGAAACCGTGTATCCAGCAGCCGAAGACATGGCCCATCCTGAAAGCGGCATAGCAAACATAAAGAAATAAAGCAGGAAATGGCTGGCATCGGCAGCAAATCTCTGCCAGCGCGCCATGCCAAATGGCAGCAGCGGAGTAATATTCCTAAGGCGCCAGGCAAGGCGAGCGGCCACCAGCGCAAGAGCTATAATTCCAAAACCCTTATGCAGACCCACCAGCTGTAATTTGGAAGGGTTTGGAGCCATACCCTCCATGATGAATCCTACCGCAAGCAGCGCTATAATCACTACTGCCAGGCTCCAGTGAAATAGCTTGGCTACACTACCATACATAAGTGTATTATTGCGCAATGCCATAACTTTACCGTCCGCTGTTATTCACTACAGACATACTGTTCCTGTTTAGTGGCTTACGCAATGATTTTATGAACTAAGCCTCTGAACTGCGGGTGCGCGTGCCATATCCTACGGCTGCGCGTTTTTCGTCTTCTGTAAGGAAGCTTGCACGCTCTACCCTGTCCCATATCGCCTGGTTGCGTGTTGCAAGCGCCATGACATTATCCATGTCAGGCTCCAGCACAACGCGTTCATTGAATAATCCCTGGAACCAGCCTGTCAGTGCATCAAATGTGTGTTCCACCATGGGGATAACGGTTTGTTCCCACAATGCAAGGCGTGCTTCCTGCAGATTGGCATAGGTATTATCACCGGGTATGCCAAGTAGCTGAGGGGGTACCCCAAATGCCAGCGCAATATCACGGGCGGATGCATGTTTTGCCTGTATGAAATCCATATCGCGTGGGCTCATGCTCATTTCTTTCCATTCAAGGCCGCCTTCCAGCAGGATTGGTCTGCCTGCATTGGCAGCACCCGTAAACTGATCATCGATCTGTTGCTTGATACGGGTATATTGATCTTCAGATAGAGCCGCGCCGCCTGTTTTATCCCCGCGAACCACTAAAGCCCCGCTTGGCCGTGCTCCATTTTGCAACAGCGCCTGGTTCCATGCACCAGACTGGTTATGCTGATCAATACTGTACGCCGCCGCCTCCACCGGAGACAGGCCATACCAGTCATTGAGCGGATGGAATGACTTTACATGCAATATGCGCGACCTGCCGTTAATGCGGTCTACCGGGAAATCCATTGTCTGGTTATTAACCGAGTAACGATACCCCGATGGCAGCGTGCCTTTTCCAGCAAGGACCGCCATCCTGTCTGGCCGCAGCAGATAGAGTTCTGACGGTGCCTGATCTTTAGGGCCTGTAGCCTGTAAAAATGCGTTTCCGCTGATCATCATGTAATTATAAAGGGCGTGGAAAAATGCCCCTTTGGACATTTGCGGATTAGGATGATCCAGTATTTCCAGCAGCGGATGTGATTTGAGTTCACGCTTGCCGCCTTTTACCCCCAGGGTGTAGGCGGTATATTTAATGGAACTGGCCGAGCTCGCTACAATATTGATAGCACGGTGGGCAATAACGTTCTTAACATACGCCTCCTGGGAAAACTGCGCATAGCTGCGGTCCATCCATACAGGCTGACCTGGCATTACCATATAGGAGCGCTGCATACCGCTTCCTGCCATTTCGTTATACATACCCTTATGGGATATATTCTGTTCTTTCTTAAATAGGCGGCGCAGCTGGTTTATTAAACCACCTGAATGCGAATGTGCGAAATGGTGCTGCGATGCAGTCATGCGGCTAATCTCCTTGGAATAGTGTGAGGGGATCGCATTGGCTTATGAGACGAAAGCCAGCGTACATTTAAAGTTGTACCGCCACCAGGTATGTTCAGGAAGGGGGAAATTGAAATTATTTTAAAAAGAAAAAACCAGCCCCCACAATAAAATTAAGGGCTGGTCTAAATTTTCTAAAGGGAATATTCTTAGTTTTTTATAGTATTATCTGCGACCAAGTTCCTCGCCGGAGCGTCCGGCATTGGCATTCTGCTGCCCCTTCTGTAAAGCCGCGTCGTCAAGCCTGTTATCCACACCTTCAATACCCTTGGAAGCTTTCAAAATGGCTTCCCTAAGTTGATCAGGCGTAAAATTATGCTTAAAAGGATCGTTAGTCATATTTCTCTCCCGGGGTAATTAGCCGTGCTTTTGTTCTTGTGTTATTAAGTCCTGCGCTACGTTGAGCGCAATTGCACGTACTCTTGCAGGCTGTACCAGCATGCCATTTTCATCACGAAGATCAGCAAACACCGTCATCAACCACGGACGCAACTTCTCAGCCAGATCCATGATGATATTACCTTTGGTAACCGGCGCCGCACGCGTGATCACCTGAACGTTGTTATCCGAGCCGTTATTAGGGCCGATTTGGTTCTTGGCTTTTTCAACCCAGCTATTAATTGCATCATGCGACATAGGTCTAACCATAATCATTAAAATTTTATCTAATTA
>JAGVKI010000055.1 GCA_020050695.1 Alphaproteobacteria bacterium
AGGACATGGCGCTGGCCATACATCCGCCGCTGCTTTATCTCGGCTATGTCGGTTTTTCAATTGTGTTTTCGCTGGCCGTCGCCGCCATGCTGCAAGGGCAGATGGGCAGGCAATGGGCAAAGGCTGCACACCCATGGATACTAGCCTCATGGAGCGCTCTGACACTGGGTATCGGGCTTGGCAGCTGGTGGGCTTATCGCGTGCTGGGCTGGGGCGGTTTCTGGTTCTGGGACCCGGTGGAAAACGCGTCGCTGCTGCCATGGCTATCGGGTACGGCATTGCTGCATGCGAATATCGTACTGAAAAAACGCGGCATGCTGACACAGTGGGTATTGCTGCTTGCGATTATCACGTTTGGCATGAGCCTGCTTGGCACGTTCCTGGTACGCTCGGGCGCGCTGATTTCGGTGCATAGCTTTGCCAGCGATCCTGAACGCGGATTTTTTATTCTTATATATATAGTTCTACTACTGGGAAGCGCCCTGCTGTTATTTGCCCTGCGCGCCGGAGCGATGTCTTCTGAAAAACATATGCTGCCGCTTTCGCGCGAAGGCATGATCGTGATCAATAATTTATTTCTGCTTACAGCCTGCGCCATTGTGCTGCTGGGAACCATTTACCCGCTTCTGGCGGAAGCCTTTGGCGGCGCTAAAATCACGGTAGGCGCACCCTATTTCAACATAACCGTATTGCCACTGCTTGGTTTATCCGTAGCCTTTGCCGGACTTACGCCGCTGATGTCCTGGAAAAAAGCATCGCTTAGGCGTGCTGCGCGCCCTCTTCTTCCGGCTTTCCTGGCGGCACTTGCGGTGTTGCTCATGGTACTTGCCATCACCCATCACGAAGCAGTGCTTGCTGCCCTTGGATTTGCGCTTTCTACATGGCTGCTGGCGGCCAGTATCAAATGGGTACTCACCCAGCGCGGCAAAGGCAGAGCCAGCGTGTTTCTTGCTCATGCAGGTGCGGCTTTGCTGGTGGCAGGTGTTACCGGCGCCGGTTTATGGAAGCAGGAACGCGAACAATGGATGGCTATAGGCGATACGGTAGAACTGGCGGGCTACCATCTGACGCTTTCAGAAGTCACGCCCTATGATGCCCCGAACTACCAGGGTATCCGCGCCAGCTTCGACCTGGTGGCAGACGGTGCGATCATTGGCATGCTCACCCCTGAATACCGTATTTACACCATCCGTAACAGCGGCAGTTCGGTTGCCTCCATCTATCCAGGGCTTATGGGTGACGTATACGGAGTGGTCGGCGAACCATCGGCAGAAACGAACAATTCCGGGGGTAAAATCTCCGTACGGCTGTACTATAATCCAATGATTTGTTTGCTCTGGGCAGGTTTTGTGCTAATGGCACTAGGTGGAATAACCGCAACCCTACGAGGCCGCCATGAACCGTAACATGATCCGGATGATACCGCTGCTTATCATGCTGGCAGTATCTATTGCCATATCATCAGGCATGTTCCACGACAGCAATAAACTGTTTCAGGACGCGCCGCTGGTTGGTTTTGATATTGTGCCTTTCAACGTACATACCCTTGGCTCTGACCAGCCGCGCTTTGCTCCGCGTGACTGGCACGATAAAATAATAGTGCTGAACGTATTCGCATCATGGTGCGAACCGTGCCAGGCTGAACATAAGGTCTGGATGAACCTTGCAAAAACCGGCAAGGCCACAATTTACGGCCTCGCATGGAAGGATACGCCCGAAAAAGTATCGGCATGGCTGAATAAAAACGGCAACCCATATCACCTGATCGGCATTGACCAGCATGGCGATACCACCATTCCGCTGGCGCTGACCGGTATTCCTGAAACCGTTATTCTTGGCCCTACAGGCACGATCTACTTCCATCACCAGGAAGCAGTAACGCAGGAACTGGTGGATAATGTTATCATTCCTATCATCGAAAAAATCAAAAGCGGTGAACTTAAGCCGCCAAAGCGCATACCTGACGAAGACCCCATATCGCTGGCTCCGCAAACTCCGGTGAATCCGAACGCGGATATGTCTGCACCTGCAAAAGCCAATGAAGCTGCACCGGTAAACGTGCCAGCAAAAACTGCGCCTGCCGGTGATCCGTCCGTTGCGCCGCAGCCAGCACCCTCACCTGCAAATGCCCAGTAAATATATAGCTAAGCCTATTATACTGGCACTTCTGCTCTGGCTTTCCAACCCTGGTGCCATGGCGCTTACCATAGATCCGCCGCTGGCTGATGCTGCGCAGGAAGCACGCGCCAAAGTACTCTTTTATGAAATTCGCTGCATCGTATGCCAGGGAGAATCCATCGCCGATTCGCAGGCCGACATTGCAGGCGATATACGCCGCACCATTCGCCAGCGCATTGAGGCTGGTGACAGCAATGAAGCCATTACACGCTATCTGGTGTCGCGCTATGGCAACTCTATATTAATGCGCCCACCGTTTGAATCCTCGACCATACTGTTGTGGATAGCGCCACTCTTATTACTGTTTACCGGATTGCTGATGGCGCTGCATTATTTCCGGCGCAAAAACGCATGATCTGGCTGTTTGTCCTACTGTTCCTGCTTACGACGTTTGCGCTGGCCGTTCTTTTGCTGCCGGTGGCGCGCAACACTGAAATTCCGCTTACGCAGCGTAAGTACTGCATTTGCGGCATCACACTGGTGTATGTACTGCTGAGTTTCGGCCTGTATGGCTGGCTTGGCGCACCTTACCTGCTGCCGCTGATTGAGGAGCGCGACCAGCGCGTAACCAAGTTATCGCAGGAAATCACTGCCAACCTGAACGCTGTCAAAGCCAACCCTAATGACCTTGGCGCATGGGTAATACTGGGCACCGATTTTTTAGAAACCGGGCAGCTGGATTCCGCCGTGGCAGCATTCAAACAGGCTGTGGTGCTTTCTGGCGGTGATCCGGTGCTGATACTGGCCTACACCAAGGCG
>JAGVKI010000016.1 GCA_020050695.1 Alphaproteobacteria bacterium
AATTGCAGGCCCGGGCTTTATCAATATCACCCTCGATGTCAGCATCTGGCAGAACAGCATCCTCGATATATTGGAAAATGGCCGCAACTATGGCCAGTCCGATATGGGCAAAGGCACCAAGGTGAACGTGGAATATGTATCCGCCAACCCGACGGGCCCGATGCATGTAGGCCATGGCCGCGGCGCTGTATTTGGCGATGCGCTGGCTACGCTCATGCAAAAAGCGGGCTATGAGGTTACCAAGGAATATTACATCAATGACGCAGGCGGGCAGATCGACAAGCTGGCGGATTCAGCATATCTGCGTTACCGCGAGGCATGCGGCGAAACTATTGACGGTATTCCTGAAGGCCTTTATCCGGGCGATTACCTGATTCCTGTTGGGCAGGCGCTGGCAAAACAATATGGCCGCGAATTTCTCAATGCCGATGTGGATACGTACCGTCCGGTGATACGCCTGTTTGCGGTGAATGCCATGATGGAACTGATCAAGCAGGATCTTGCTGCGCTGGGCATTCATCATGATGTGTTTACCTCCGAGCGTGCCATTACCGAAGCAGGAAAAGTCAATGAAGCCATGGCAACGCTGGAAGAAAAAGGTTTGGTATATGTAGGTGTGCTGGAAGCGCCCAAAGGCAAAACGCCTGATGACTGGGAACCGCGCCCGCAGACCTTATTTAAGTCCACCGAGTTTGGCGATGACTGCGACCGTGCCATCAAAAAATCCGATGGTTCATGGACGTATTTTGCGCCCGACATTGCGTATCACTTCGATAAATGCAAACGTCATTTTGATCTTCTGATTGATATTTTCGGCGCTGACCACGGCGGGTATGTAAAGCGCCTGAAAGCTGCGGTAAATGCGCTTTCTGGCGGCAAGGTGCAGCTTGATGTGAAGCTGATGCAGATGATCAAATTGCTGCGCAACGGTGAGCCTGCGAAAATGTCCAAGCGCGCGGGCAATTTTGTGATGGTTAGCGATGTGGTGGAAGAGGTAGGCAAGGACGTATTCCGCTTTATCATGCTCACGCGCAAGAACGACGCACCGCTTGATTTCGATTTCGCCAAGGTGATGGAGCAATCGAAGGACAATCCGGTATTTTATGTGCAGTATGCGCATGCGCGCGCGCACTCGGTTATCCGCAATATCAACGCAGACATGCCAGAGTCAGCAAAGATGGGGCAGAAGCCATCTGCGCAGGTGCTGGCGAAGCTTGCACATAAGGAAGAACTGGCGCTCATTCGCCTGCTATGCAGCTGGCCGCGTATGGTGGAATCCGCTGCGGCAGCGCGCGAGCCACACCGCATTGCATTTTTCCTGCAGGAAGTGGCTGCAGCATTTCATGGATTCTGGAATCTCGGTAACGATGACTTAGGGCTTCGCTTTATCGTAAAACATGATATAGAATTGACCGCGGCTCGCGTTGCGCTGGCCCATGCCGTAGCGGGAGTGATTGCCTCGGGGCTTACTCTCCTTGGCGTAGAACCATTAGAGGAAATGCGTTGATGAGCGAAAATGAATCGCAAAGAAGCTTAAAATCGGGCCCCAGGCCGGTAGAGCGTCATAGTTCATCTGGCAGTTCTAGAATCGTCCCAGTACTTGTGGTATTCGGTACGGTGGCAAGTTTCATGGCGCTTGCATGGTATGCGTACCAGACTGGTTCACAGTCGCTCAAAGAAGAAGATTTACTCGTAGTCGAAGCCGACAAAACCCCGATGAAAGAAAAGCCGAGCGATCCGGGCGGCATGCAGTTCCCTAATCAGGACAAAACTATTTTCGATACCTTCTCGGGCAATAACCAGCAGCCAGCAAAAGTTGAGCGCGTACTGCCTACGCCGGAAGAGCCAATGTCCAAGAACATGGACAACTCAGAAACCAAAACATGGATAAACGACAAGCTGCACAAGCCAGAGCCGGATAAAAAAGAACCCGAGCAGGTGATTGGCGACAGCAAGGACGACAAGAAGCCGGTAGAACTGGCTGTGGACGAAGTGCCATTGTTTAAAGTCGAGCCAAAGGCTGATGTGAAAGCCGATAAGGCCGAAGCGGAAAAGAAAGCCAAAGAAGAGGCTGCTAAACTGCAGGCCGATAAGGCTGCAAAAGATTCACAGGCTAAGGCTCAGCTGGAAAAAGAAGCAGCTGATAAGGCATCTAAGGAAGCGGATGAAAAAGCGCAGTCTGCTAAAGATGCAGCGGATAAAGCTAAGTCTGCGAAGGAAGCAGCGGATAAGCTGGCTAAGGAAGCTGAAGAAAAAGCTAAATCTGCCAAAGATGCGGAAGCAAAGGCCAAAGCTGAAAAAGAAGCAGCTGACAAGCTTGCTAAGGAAAAAGAAGCCGCTGAAAAGGCCGCTAAGGAAAAGCTGGCAAAGGAAGCGGAAGCGAAAGACAAGCAAGCCGATAAGCCAGTTGCTGCGCCTTCCGGTAAATATGCGGTGCAGCTTGGTGCTTACCGCTCTGAGCAGGAAGCAAAGGCCGACTGGGTTCTCATGCAGAAGAAATACAAACAGTTTGGCACTATGCAGCCAGTGGTTGTGAAGGCTGACCTTGGTGCAAAAGGTACCTATTACCGTCTGCGCACCGGCACGTTTTCCACCAGCGGCGAAGCCAAGGCCTTCTGCAACACCATGTCGATCCTCGGCCAGGCCTGCATTCTTCCTACTAAATAGTCTGACGGGTTAATTATGGAATCACTTTCAGCCGTTATTCTGGGCATGCAGGGCACTAGCCTGACGCCCGATGAAATTGCCTTTTTCAAATCGGTAAAGCCGTACGGCTACATCCTGTTTACCCGAAACACCGAATCGCCCGAGCAGGTGAAAAGACTGGTGGGACAGCTGAGTGATATTAGTGGCCGCGAGCGCCTGCCCATACTTATTGACCAGGAAGGTGGGCGCGTTGCACGTCTGAAGCCGCCGCACTGGCGCAAATACCCACCTGCAAAAACATTTGCAGCCCTTGCCAAGAGCGATATGGCAATGGCGCGTAAAGCCACCTATCTGAATGCGCGTATGATTGCGCAGGAACTGCAGGAACTTGGCATTACCGTCGATTGCGCGCCGCTGGCTGACCTGCCGGTGGAAGGCTCGCATGATGTGATTGGCGACCGCGCATTTGGCCATGATGCCCAGCAAGTGATAGAGCTGGCGCAGGCGCAGGCGGATGGGCTGATGGAAGGGGGCATTGTGCCGGTGCTAAAACATATCCCGGGTCATGGCCGCGCCTTCTGTGACAGCCATCATGAACTGCCGGTGGTGGATGTATCGCTGGAAGAATTGCGCAAAACTGATTTCGTGCCGTTTAAGGCCTTGGCACACTTGCCGATGGCGATGACCGCGCATGTGCTTTACACCGCCATTGATAAAGACCGTATGGCAACCGTATCGCCCACCGCTATTCGCATTATCCGTGAAGAGATTGGCTTTAATGGCCTGCTGATGTCAGACGACTTATCCATGAAGGCGATGCAGGGCGACTTTACGCAGCGCACGAAAGACGTCATTGCTGCAGGCTGCGATATTGTGCTGCACTGCAACGGAGATATGGGTGAAATGCGCGCCATTGCTGATGGCATCGAGGCCTTATCAGGCAAATCAGAAGAGCGTGCGTATGCTGCAATGCAAACGGCGGTAACCCCGCATCCGTTCGATGTGGCGGAGGCTGAGGCCACCCTTCAGCGCGTATTGCCACAAGCAGCATAATATGGATTACAACCTTGAATGGTTTATGGACGCTTCTGCATGGGTGCTGCCGGTGCTGCTGGCCGTTACGTTGCATGAAGCCGCACATGGCTGGATGGCGCTGCGTTTTGGCGATGATACGGCCAAACAGCTAGGCCGCGTATCGTTTAATCCGCTTCGTCATATCGACCGTTTCGGCACCGTTATTTTTCCGCTGATATTACTGTTACTGCAGTCCAAGTTCCTGTTTGGCTATGCAAAGCCGGTGCCGGTACATTTTGCGCGTCTTCAACCGCAGCGCC
>JAGVKI010000270.1 GCA_020050695.1 Alphaproteobacteria bacterium
AACGACGTATTACTCGTGGATACGGCAAAATCAATGCCGTCACCTCCGGGCATTTTCATGCTCTATGACGGCTTTGGCCTGATTGCCAAACGCATGGAATGTCTGACCGACCACCATCCCATGTCCGTGCGCGTTATCTCGGATAATACGAAATATTCGACCTACGAGAGTTCCTTAGATGACATGCGGATCGTTGGCCGGGTCATCTGGTTCTCACGCGAAATATAATTATCAAGCTTCAGGGCATTAACGCGGCGATACAGGGTGGAACGCCCAATCCCCAGGTTTTTAGCGGCATGTGTCATGCACCCGCCTGAATAGGTCAGTGCAAACTGAATTACCTCACGTTCAATCGATTCCAAATCCTTCATGCGCCCCTGCACATCGAGCAGCAGTGGATTGCTCTGGCTGGTGACAGAGCCCTTGCGGTTTTCATAATGCACCGGCTGAAGCTGCTGAATAAGGCGCAGATCTCCGGCCTCAATGCTTTCATGCCCGCACAGAAGCACAGCGCGCCAAACCAGATGCGCCAGTTCCCGTATATTCCCCGGCCATGGCGACTGCTCTAAATGATGCAGCGCATCAGGCGTAAGGCTGCGGATTTTTTTATTCTCTGATGCGGCATATACACGCATAAAGTGATTGGCCAGTTCCGCGATGTCACCGCTGCGCTCACGAAGCGGCGGCAAGGCAATAACCGTGTCACAGCCCTCGCGCAGGTCAGGCAGCGGGCTGTTGAGCGCCAGCAGATGCGGCTTATTGATGACATTGGTGGTAAGAATGAGGCGAGCCGTATAGGCCGTCTGAGTACCATCCGCCTGCTGCAGTTTGCCCGTTTCCATTAGCTGTAGAAGTTTTTGTTGCACCGGCACCGGCAGGCTTGCCACATCCTTCAGCACGAGCGTACCCTCGCCTGCTTCCTGGAATTTGCCGCGCAGATGTTCACTGCCGCCTGGAGGGAATTTGCCGCCAAACAGAACCGCATCAGCGCTGCTACTTGCCAGCGCACTGCATTCAACCACTACCAGCGGGCAGGCGACACGCTTGCTCTCGCCATGAATGGCAGATGCCAGCAATTCCTTGCCAGTGCCTGATTCACCGCTGATCCATACAGGGGTAGATTCGCCTGCTGCCTGACGCACCTGGCTTACGGCGCTGCGAATGGCGCTGCTGCTGCCGATAATGTCGCTATGCAGTATATGGCCTGCATGCTTGCGCTCCAGGTATGATATATACTGCCCCATGCGCTGGATGGTAACCACATTGGTCAGCGCCAACCGCAGCTGTTCGAGCCAGAAGGGCTTGACCAGTATGTCGCTAACGCCGTGCGAAAATGCCTGCCCCATGATTTTATCATCACCGTAAGGCATCAGCATGATAATGGGCATTTGCGGTTTATACATGCGTATGGACTGCACAATGCGTAGTCCTTCGCTCTCTGGCCTGCTCATATCAATAAGCACCAGATCGGGTTTCAGGCCACTGCCTGGCATCAGCCTGGACAACGCGTCATCATGGCTGCTAGCCCCGATAACCTTATATCCCAGACGGGTTTGTATGGTATTTACCAATTCTTGCGATTGATACTCATTATCATTAACTACCAACACTGTCTCAGTCATGATCGCCTGTACTCACTTATTTTATGATAGCCGCAGCTATTACTACGGCGGGGCACATCTTATAACATACTCTTAATTGTGTATATACTTTTTTTAAACAACCTCTGGTTTTTGTAAGCGACTGTATTTTTAAAATACCTATGGTATTATCAGGCTTAAAGGACTTAATGATCACCCTATGATACGGCCCAAATTTTTATTGCTACTCGCCCTGCTTGCTGCGACCCAGACATTCACGTCCGGTTATCGCTTCCGTTGCTATGCTTTTTGCAAAGACCAGACGTCCGTGCAGGATGAATATACCGAGCAGCGCGACCATTGCCGTCAATATGCGCAGTTGAAATCAGAAATGTCTTCGGCGCAAGGCGATGGCAAAGACCGCAAGGGGCAACTCATCAGTATGTTCAGTGATTGCATGTCACGCCGGGGCTGGATTGTGCCCGATGGCAAGGACGGTAAAGGCGGCAGCGCTGGCAATCCGCCGCTTGAAAGCAAAACAGCCGCAGCTGGTCCTGCCGCTGCTGGCGCAGGTGCCGCCGCATCAGGCGCCCCAGCACAAGACCCAGTCACACAGGCCAATCAGCAAAATGAACAAAAAGCATTTATTGCGCGCGCCAGCGAATGTAACTTTGCGCGCCAGAACGCATCGGTATCGTCTAACGCTGCGGCGCGTGCCAAAGCCTGCGACCTGGAATGCGAACACCGCCTGATTGCTGCGCCTGATGCCCCTCGCCCTGCCGCTTGCCCGGCTGAAATGAGCGAACGCCTCTCACGCGGCCACGAAACCGAATAACCCTATTACACTCATGACACGCACACCTCCCACCTGCACACGCCGTATTGAATTTGACGCCGCCCACCGCGTCATGCAGCATGAAAGCAAATGCAAGAACCTGCATGGCCACCGTTATGTGATTGAGGCGACCTTCGCCGCCACAGGGCTTGATACGCTGGGACGCGTGATCGACTTTGGCATTATCAAGGAAGTGCTTGGGCAGTGGATCGATGATAACTGGGACCACGCCACCATTCTTTTTGATAAGGATGAAGCACTGGGAAGTTCCATCAGCAGCCATACCGGCCAGAAGATTTTTTATCTGAATACCAATCCAACGGCTGAGAACATGGCCGATTATTTAATTCACGACATCTGCCCAGCGCTGTTTGATACGCATAACGTCACCTGCACGCGCCTGCGCCTGTATGAGACGCCTAACTGTTACGCAGAATCTTCGGTGTAAAAAATAGGTTATCTAGGCCTAAGATAATGCGTCTTCAGCGCAGGGCCAACAGAACCATTGATAAATTCATATTCAGTTATCTGGAAATTTGTAGGTATATCCGAAAAGACAAGTTCGCCTGTATCGTCTTTATCAAAGGCGGGTTTTCCTTTGGAGTAGTCAGATTTAAAGTTGTTGTGGTAATTTAGTGCCTCTTTAATTGTAGCAGGCCAAGTGCTCGGCTTAGCACCAGTTTTACAATTCCATATAATTGTACTCTGTATAAAATTCATGTAAAAATCCTTTCATTCTTGCATTGCAGCTATTTTCTGCTGCTGACAAACCAGTATAGCTTATTTTTTATCAGCTAACAATACGCTCAGGGATACAGCTTGCTGTGTTCCCACGCCACATCAGTACGGCGGTACACGTCGCGGTCATGCAGGCGGAAATGGCCTTCCTGCCAGAACTCAATCATACTCGGCACCACGCGCCAGCCCGACCAGAAGTCAGGACGCGGCACTTCGCCCCCTTCAAACTGCAATGTCTGCGCCAGCACCTGCTCCAGCAAATGCGTGCGTGAAACCAGTGGCTGTGACTGCTTGGACGCCCATGCGCCAATACGGCTTTCGCGTGGGCGGCTTTCAAAATAAGCATCCGCTTCGGTAGGGGTTACCTGCTCTACGAGGCCTTCAATGCGCACCTGCCTGCCCATAGGCGCCCAGTAAAAACACAAGGCAGCGCGTGGGTTGGCCTGCAAGGCTTTGGCCTTGGCGCTTTCCATATTGGTATAAAAACAAAAACCGCGTGCATCGACGCCTTTAAGCAGCACCATGCGCGATGATGGCTGCCCATCTTTTTGCGCCGTGGCAAGGCACATAGCCGTTGCATCGGCAATAGCCTGATGCTGGGACGCCTCGTCCAGCCATTGCTTAAATAAACTGATAGGATCGCTTATGTTCATACGTATCGTAATCCGCTACCACGTTGCAGTTTGAGTAGTTCAGCTGTTTTTTCCGTCACGGCCACGCGCCCCTCAGCAATTTCCTGAAGCGGGGCAAAGGTCATGGAGAAATCATGCAATTGGCTGGTGCCAATCATATGTTTGATGCCGCCGATCACATCGCCGTCAGGAATCGTGCGCTCGAGCGTTGCAAACTTGCTTTGCTGCACGGTGCGAATCTGGCTGCGCTCGGCCTGCAATGTCGGGCCTGCATCAAACACGTCGATATAGCCCTGATGGCGGAAGCCTTCGGTCTTGAGCAGTTCCATCGCCGGGCGTGATGCCTGGAATGGCTGGCCAATGCTTGCTTGCGCCTTTGGATCGAGCAGGTTCACATAAATCGGATATTTAGGCATCAGATCGCTGATGAACTGGCCGCCCTGCGTGGCATTGATAAAATCCGCCTGCTGGAAATCCATCTGGAAGAAATGCTGCGCGAGGTTTTTATAAAAGGGCGAGTCCCCCTGCTCATCCTGCACGCCGCGAATTTCAGAAATCACGATGTCGGAAAACATTTCCGGAAATTGCGCCAGCATCAGATAGCGGCAGCGCGACAGAAAGCGGCCAATGCCGTCGCGCCGGTAAGCAGGCAGCAAAAAGAGCGAGCCGATTTCCGACGCGCCGGTATAGTCGTTCACCATGTGCAGCACGCGCTGTAGCGAGTAAATACCGAGCGTACCCGAAGCCTGCACGATGGTAGAAAGCTTGTAAGAATAAAACGGATGTGACAGGCCGACATGCGCAGCAATGCCAGTAGTGCCCACCAGTTTTTTGGCATCGGTATCTTCCAGCGCGAACAGGAAGCGGTGTTCCTTGCCGATAGTTTCATGATTGGCAAAGCTTGCAACCGAATGCTCGATCTTATGCTGGAGTACATCGCTATCGGGCGGCAGCGACGTCATGCCAATGCCAGCCTCCTTGGCAAGCGCCAGTATTTCCGCGTGGTCATTCAGCCTTACGGGACGTACCAGCAGCATGTTGCCTCCTTACGCTTTTAAATACTGCTCAAGGCTGCGATCCAGGCGCTTCATGCCCTCGGCCACTTCCTTTTGCGTAATCACCAGAGGCGGCACAAAGCGCATCACGTTAGGGCCCGCCTGTAATACGAGCAGGCCATTTTTGCGCGCGACTTCCGCTATATCCCCCATCTTACCGTGCAGGTGCGGCTTAAGTTCAGCGCCGATCATCAGGCCACGGCCACGCACTTCGCTAAACAGGCCGTACTTCTTATCAAGCGCTTTCAGGCCATCGGTAATCTGCTTGCCGCGATCACGCACATTGTTCATGAGCGCTGCGGTCAGCAGTTTTTTCAATATCACGCGGGCAACCGCGCAGGCGAGCGGATTACCGCCAAAGGTCGAACCATGGCTGCCAAACTGGAAGGTGTTTTCCGCCTTATCGCCCACCAGCATCGCGCCAATCGGCATACCGCCGCCAAGTGCCTTTGCAAGGGTTACCACATCAGGCTTTACGCCCGGCTCGGCAGA
>JAGVKI010000305.1 GCA_020050695.1 Alphaproteobacteria bacterium
AAAGGCGCATTGGCACGTATGGAACGCGCACTGGCTAATTTCATGCTGGATATTCACACCAACGAGTTTGGTTACACCGAACATGTGCCGCCGCTTATGGTGCGTGACAATGCAATGTATGGCACGGGGCAGCTGCCGAAATTCTCGGAAGATCTGTTTAAGACCACCAATGATTTCTGGCTGATTCCTACCGCTGAAGTGCCGCTGACGAATCTTTTGGCCGATACTATTTTAGATGAAGATGAACTGAAGGCGAACCCGATCCGCATGACGGCCTATACACCGTGTTTCCGCTCGGAAGCGGGCGCAGCGGGCAAGGACACGCGCGGCATGATTCGCCAGCACCAGTTCACCAAAGTGGAACTGGTGAGCATTGTGCATCCAGACCAGTCGAAGGCAGAGCATGAGCGCATGACCGGATGCGCGGAGGAAATTCTCAAGCGCCTTGGCCTGCATTACCGCGTGATGCTGCTTTGCAGTGGGGATATGGGCTTCTGCTCGGAAAAAACCTATGACCTTGAAGTATGGATGCCGGGGCAGAACGCCTTCCGCGAAATTTCCAGCTGCAGCAATTGCGGCCCATTCCAGGCACGCCGCATGAAGGCGCGCTTTAAAGGCAAGAGCGCTAAGGAAACGCAGTTTGTGCATACGCTAAACGGCTCTGGCCTTGCGATTGGCCGCACCATGGTAGCGATACTGGAAAACTACCAGCAGCCCGACGGCAGCATCAAAGTGCCGGACGCGCTGGTGCCTTACATGGGCGGCATCACGAAAATTGAGGCCCCAAAATAAGGAACTACATAATGGCTGCTGCAAAGAAAAAATCACTCGATCTGTCCAAGGCGCGTATTTTAGTCACCAATGATGATGGCATCGGCGCGGATGGCCTTGTGGTGCTGGAAGCCATCGCCCGCAGCCTGTCGGATGATGTGTGGGTGGTAGCGCCAGAACTGGAACAAAGCGGCGCGAGCCATTCGCTTACCCTGCATATGCCCGTGCGCCTGCGCAAACTCGCTGACAAACGCTTTGCCGTAAGCGGCACGCCGACGGACTGTGTACTGGTGGCCGTGCAGGAAGTGCTGCCCAAATTCGGTGCAGCAAAAGGAAAAAAAGCAAAGCCGTTCGACATTGTGCTGTCCGGCGTTAACCGGGGCTCTAACGCGGGTGATGATGTGACTTATTCAGGCACCATTGCCGCTGCCATGGAAGGCACCGTACTGGGCATTCCATCGGTAGCGCTCAGCCAGCAAACGGAAGACCGCGACAGCCCCAAATGGGAAGTGGCCAAAAAATATGCGCCAAAGCTGATTGCTGCGCTGGTAAAAGCAGGCTGGCCAGCCGATACGCTGATGAACCTTAATTTTCCTGATATTGCACCCGCCAAGGTAAAGGGCGTGCATCTCTGCCCGCAAGGCAAGCGCCGCGTAGGTGTGGCGCTCACGGGCCGTGTGGATATGAAAGGCAGGCCGTATTACTGGCTTGGCGGCGATCGCGATAATACGGCAGATCGCCCAGGTGTGGATATTGACTTGCTGTATAAGGGGCATGTGACCATCACGCCGCTGCGCCTTGACCTGACCGATTACAAGACGCTCGAAGCCCTGCGCCCCGCTATTAAAGCGATTAAGTAAGCCGCCATTTTCTCCCTTCCGGGACATAGCGTTTCGCACTTACCTTAAGCGGTATGTACGAAACATCCTATGATAACGGTATGGATATAGAGAGCTTATGCCTGCGCTCGCTGGCGGTGATCGAAGATATTGCGCTATGGGCGGCGCAGCAGCATGCGCGCGAATTATCAGAGAGCATTGAGGAAGAACTAAAGCATATTGACGGCTCATTTCTGGCCGCCATGCTGGACTTCACTCGCAGCCTCGAGCGCGACATCGAACTGCTTGCCAAGGCAGGGTATAATCCCAACCAGCCGCGTGTTCCCGCCGGTAGCCCAAATGGCGGCCAGTGGACGGGTGGGGGAAGTGTGAGTACCATTAGATCCCCTGATATACAGGTGACCCTCAATCATTTAAGAAGTCACGCTAAACCAAAATCACAAAATGAGTGTGCTAAGTATGTAAGAAGGGCATTAAACGCTGGTGGCTTTACTGTAGTAAATACTGAGCATGCAAAAGATTACGGTGCTAAATTAGCAGCTTCTGGATTTAGGCCTGTTTCCATATGGGATGGAATACTTCCAAGTAGACTAAATCAATATGGCTATCTTCAGGATTATGTCGTGACAGCAGGAGATGTAGCTGTAATACAACCTTATGATGGGGGCAATCCTTCTGGGCACATGACTATGTATGATGGCCAACATTGGTTATCTGACTTTAGGCAGCGCGGTATTTGGCCAGGACCAGGCTACCGCAATAAAAAGCCGTCTTACATTATTTATCGTTATCTAAATCAGTAACGCGGTCTATCAGCCACATTTTATTAATAGGAACCATTTTCACATAAAGCCTATTTGACTGATTATATTTTTTATCGACTAAATTTAATTGTAAGGTAGCAGAGGTTGAACTTTGTCGCATGAACTTTGCTCGTATGTGCGTCGTGGTTGGTTCCGGGTAATAATATAAGCAAAATAATGGATCAGTATCATGATCAGTGCAATGGAGCGATGCATTGTCACCATCATAGCTTTTCATACTGTTGATATAAATGCTGTAAAACTGCGGCGTGAGTAGTTTTTTCAGATGGCTGGTATCATTACTATGTTGCTCTAAATACCACGCGTAAACACGCGTTAGGAATTTTTCTAAATTTTCTGGGGACTGCTTACAATGTTCTGGTGATTGGCATTGCAGTGGCGATACAAGCTGGCTTGGTTCAGTTGCTTCGGCGCTATTGCAAACAAGGGCAGAGAGGCCTAAGGCAAAGAATAAAGCTTTTGAGGATTTCATATGTATCCTTGTGGTTTACTGTCTAATGTATATAGGTAATACATAAATATTTCAATCTCATAGGTTTGGCGCATGAATATTTGTCCTGTATGCGGATACCCTGATCTGAATGAGCCTGCTTATGACGGTACACCGGGACTACATCCAGGATCTCTTGAAATATGCACATGTTGTGGTTTTCAGTTCGGTTTTCATGATGATGATCGCCATATCACGTTTGAGCAATGGCGAAATCAGTGGATAGCAGGTGGTATGCATTGGGACAGCGGTGACTCTGAGCCTCCGCCCGACTGGGATCCGAAAAAACAACTGTTGAATATCGACATCATGCTGCCGTGAATTTCCCTTCCGGGACATACGGTATGAAAAAGACGGTAAGTTTGTTGTGCGTGATGATCAAACTGGTGAGATTTTGCAGGTTGGCGGTGAGAAATTTATCCCAAAGGATTTGCCATGACTAAAACTCAAGCGGTTGAAATATACATCCAATTATTGGGGGATGAGGAAGGAACATTGCGGCCAACTCAGGGTGCACCAGTGGGAAAAGACTTATATAGAGTGCTTCCTATTCCTAACTATGATATTGCAGATGAAGAATGGGAGTTTACGCCAGGAACAACTGTTAGATGCGAAGCTAGAACATACAGAAATCAAGGTTATTTATTAGCCGTTGAGAAGGTTGGCTAATGCAGATTAGCCGGTAAACTAAATGAATATGTGTAATGATTTACATAGCCTAACAGCAAGTGTTCTTCGGCAAGAAGATATTGAAGGTTTGATCGCACTTGGCGCGCCTGAAGATGAATATGACAGTGAGGCGGCTGAAATTGCTGAGGCTGTCAATAAGTTGGATGTTACGGCACGCACGCAAAGTAATATTGCTGCTATTATTGCCCTTGTTTGGGCGCAGATGTTTAATCATTCACCAAATGAGATGGAAATGCGTACTCCTGCGCTGCAACGCGTAGCAGAGCGATTAAATCAAGCCCTTATATAAGCAACTTCATATTAAAGTTATGAAACCCAAAGATCGCATGGAATTACTACAACAGTTGGTAAACTTTTCTATGCCATTGCCCGCAATAGTTTCTTCGTTATCACAAATGGAATGGGATAGTGAGCCTCTGGTAACATTGAGCCATCAAGCAGTTAAAAATGTTTTGCAGCGATATATTGCACATGAATTTAATGGTAAGGACATTGAAGACTGGGCGAATGCTATTGAGGGGCGGGACGACATTTCATTTGAGAGCAATTCTGAAAATATTATTGGTGAGATACTATTTGAGTTGGCTAATCCATTGTTAACTCAGCCGTTAAGTGAGCAACGTGCATTGCTTTTGGCATCTAGGCTATAATCTGAATATGAAACTTCCTTCCATTATAGCTTGCTGGTTTTCCAAGACCCCTGAAATTAAGGGAGGTACCATTGTCGATGTGTATGTAGATTTATTGGACGAGGGTTCTCCAACCTGCCATGGTACTACGGCGCAGGCTCTGGGAAATGGCTTTTATAAACTACTTCCTATTGATGGCTATGATCCTGAAGATGAACTATGGGCGTTCTTGCCGGGTGATATTGTAAGATTAGAGCGGCATAAATCTAGAGGTCGTAAGGCAATAATGATGGTGCGGCATCCTGACCCAAACGTTATTGCTATCAACGTTGAGCAAGAAGGACCATTATGGATCAAAGATACCAATGCCCGTCATTTAGGTGGTGGGATATATGAGGTAATGGCGACACCACAATATGATCCCGCTAATGAAAAATGGAACTTTCCCCCTGGCACTAAAGTGCGCCTTAAAAAACAACTTCTAAAGGGCGGATTTAGTTTTTTACTTGCTACAGAAGCAGATGAGCTTTTATCCAATTAACGCATCCTTAAGTAATTTGCTTTAGCAACGAATGCTGTGACAAGAGCATTGCAACATAACGAGTCCTTCTGTTTTGCTCCCGCGCTGCCGGTGACTGGCGATGCGCTATCCAATCGTATACGCCTGCTTATGAAGCTTCGCACCAGCGGTATCAATGATACGCGCGTGCTGTCGGCCATGGAAAATACGCCGCGCGAACTATTTGTAGAAGAAGCCTTCCGCGAACATGCCTATGACGATACGGCGCTGCCGATTGCTTCAGGGCAGACCATCAGCCAGCCAAGCATTGTGGCGTGGATGAGCTGGGCGCTGGATGTGCATCCGCGCATGCGTGTGCTTGAGATTGGCACTGGGTCAGGTTATCAGGCGGCCATACTGGCGCGCATGTGCCGCAGGTTATATACCATTGAACGCCACCGCGACCTGCTTGCGCAGGCGGAAGAGCGTTTCCGTACACTCAAATTACATAACATTGTCACTAAACGTGGTGATGGTTCCAAGGGCTGGAAAGAGGCTGCGCCGTATGAGCGCATTATTGTAACGGCGGCTGCTACTGAGGTGCCCAAGGCACTGCTCGACCAGCTTGCGCCGGGCGGTATCATGGTGATTCCCATTGGCGCCAGTGTGGCCGACCAGTCGTTATTTCGTATCCGTAAACAGGAAGATGGCACGATTACCAGCGAGACGCTCATGAATGTGCGCTTTGTGCCATTGGTATCCGAATAAGCAGAGTTACACGGGGAGGGTGCTGACCACCCGGACATTCTCCCGCAAGGGAGAGGTCCGGGTGTATCAGTTTACCCAGCAAGTATGCTTAGCCTTGGCGGCCTCGTATACTCTCGATGGGTAGCGGTTTCCGAAAACCCATCCACATGCATAGGATAGCTAGGCCGAGCAGGATCATCGCGATCCCGTAGGCCGGAGCGTCTTCTGCCAAGCGAGCCCAGTCGATCTCGAGCTCAGGCCAATCGATCTTGGGCAGGTTGATGTCCGGCAGTACGATCTTCATCGCCAGTCCTCACGTGGGGGAAAGAAACACATAGTTGACCCGGCGCACACACCCCGGTTGGGGATGCATGCGCCGAATCATATACGGACACCGCAGAGGGGTTTACCCACGCGGTTCCAACTCTTCCAGCTCCCGACGGATGCCGTGGGTCGGCGTCTTGGACGGCTTGCCGGAGCAGAGCAGTGCCAGGACGACGATGACGCCGAAGACCACGAGGGCCACGACGCCGACACCTTGGGCGGACGCAAACAGAGTCAAGTTGCTCATCACGTTGTACCTCACAAAAAGGCTAGCAAGACAGCGAGCAGCTGTCTAACACGATACCTCTTCCCAAGAGCGCGAACTCAAGTAGAAAAAAGAGGTTTTCATTAAACAGTATTAAGGAAAATGCTCGTTTTGTCAATGAAATGCCCCGATTTCAAGTGCCCTAAAACACTGAATAATATATTAATTATTTGTTACGGAGGCGATATGGGAAGGGTGTTCTATCCGCGCTAATCCCGTGATTTACTGGATCTTTATGTGTGGCGTTTACACAAAATTAACGATTTTTGGTTAGGGAAGATAATAGACCCATTGTCACCCCGTAATAAACCTGAAGGAGATTTCGTCATGACCACGAGGGCTCTTACCGCCTGCCAGCGCCATGCAGGATTACTCGCATTGCTGCTTGTTACTACGGCCTGCACCCAGCCAGCTGCCGAAGTAGTGCTCAATGGCCAGAACAAATATACCCGCGATGGCAGTATGAACGTAGCAAGCAACCGAAGCTACAGTTCGTCCTCTTACAGTGCTCCGGCACCAAGCAGGGCGGTTTCGCAGACAACCTATCAGTCAGCCAGCGTATCATCGATTGGCGTAAGCGACCTGTCGGCGCCGCCACCTGTAAGCGTTGCCAGCACGGATCTTGCGGCGCCGACGGCAAACAAGCCTGCTGCGATTGAAAGCAAACCAGCCGCTGTGCCTGCTGTCAATTTATGGACTAAGGAACCGCATTTCGATGAGGAAGCAAAAAATGCCTCTGAGATGAAGCCTGCCGCAGGAAAGGCGGTGCAACCCGCATCGGGCATATTGTCTGCGCATAATGTAAAAGCCACGCCTGCTGCACATTATATGTGGCCGGTGAGCAGCAAAAAAGTGGTTACAAGTTTCGGCCCTAAAGGTGGTGGCCGCGTAAGTGACGGTATTGATATTGCTTCCGCTGAAGGCGAGCCGGTATGGGCGGCATCAGACGGAGAAATTGTATTCGTCGGCGATGAACTCAAAGGCTATGGCAACATGGTGCTGATCAAGCATGATGACGGTAAAACCACCACCTATGCGCATTTAAGCCGCGCATCAGTCGATAAATATGACCGTGTGAAGCAGGGTGATATTATTGGTTATGTGGGAACTACCGGCAATGTGCGTGACCCGCAGCTGTTCTTTGCAGTCAATGATGGTAAGACCGCGCTTGATCCGCAGAAATACTTAAGCCGCAACCTCGCAGGACTGTAATCTTCAGGCAATTCTAGCTTACGCGTTTGCCAAGGCGGCCTGCCAGATCCTGAATAAATTGCCATGCTACACGGCCTGAACGTGATCCGCGCGTGACAGACCACTCAAGCGCCTGTCTGTGCAGTTCCTCCTTTGCAATGCCCAGCTTGAAACGTGCCGTATAGCTATCTACCATTTCCAGATAGGTATCCTGCGAACAGCCATGGAACCCAAGCCATAATCCGAAACGATCGGAAAGGGATGTTTTTTCCTCTACCGCTTCACCGGGATGGATGGCCGTAGAGCGCTCATTTTCAATCATATCGCGCGGCATCAGGTGGCGGCGGTTGGATGTGGCATAAAATAATATATGATCCGGCCTGCCTTCAAGTCCGCCTTCAAGAACGGTTTTAAGCGATTTATAGGTGCTGTCATTCTGGTCGAACGACAGATCATCGCAAAACAGGATGAAGCGTCGGATTACCCAGCCGCGCAGCATATGAATCAACTGGGGCAGGGTATGTATGTCTTCGCGGTGAATTTCAACCAGCACCAGGCTATGGGGACTTTGTTTATTGATATGCGCGTGAATGGCTTTTACCAGCGAACTCTTGCCCATGCCACGTGCGCCCCAGAGCAGCGCGTTATTAGCCGAAAGACCCTTGGAAAATTGCAGTGTGTTGGCCAGCAATATATCGCGCACCTGGTCAATGCCGTGCAGCAATTGCATATCGACATGCTGCACCTCGGGCACGGCTATCAATGTTTTGCGGTCGGCATCCCATACATAGGCGTCGGCGCTTTTGATGTCAGGCATTGGTTCAGGCTCGGGCAGCAGGCGCTCCACCGCAGCGGCAATGCGCTGCAGCACCCTGATTTCATCTTGGTTGCTCATAATCGGCAGGCAATCCTTTCTGTATGATCTCTTTACTATCAGGCGATACCTGGAGTGTTGCGGTTTGATCCCTGAGGCCCTGCAATATATCGCATAATGCTTTTTGAGCCGGGCTAAATGATGTGGCGTCTGCTGCTTTTGCGCGATAGAGGCGCGGATCGATAAATGCTTTTATTTCGTGATGCGAAGGAATGACAAGCCGCTTGACCCCGTGCGAGGCAAGCTTTGAATGCAGCTTCTCGCAGCATTTTACAGGCGTTGCGAGTGTCTCCTCATAACTCACCAGTATACGCGGCATGTTGCGTGTTTTGTTGAGCATGCCAACCATATAATATTCCCACAATGCCAGCGCATACTCCTTGTCTATGCCGCTGCGCTTATGGAGCGAAAGCGCAATTTCGTGCGGGTTGCGGTATACGATAACGGCCAGGGGGGCTTCAAGCATCGCAAGCCATACCGGCAGCGTCAGGCACATGCGCGGGTCTTTTATGAACCATGGGCGGAAGGCATCCATGTTCATGATCAGGGCATGCATCTTCTGCTTGATAACTGGCGGTGCCTTGCTGGCATTTTCAAAATCCCAGTGCGCCAGGTTATTCCATTCGCACTGATGGAATTTCAGCAATTCATTATTGATGGACAGTACGTCCTTGCGTTCCCAGAATCCTTTTGGATTATCAGGTTTTGCAGACAGCGCCATGCCCTCAGGGGCAAAATAGGCGCCCATCATGTTAATTAACCTGGCAACGGCGGAAGTGCCGGAACGGTGCATGCCAAGGATCAGAATTTGCATAAAAAAATCACTTTTATGTATGGTCTAGTTCACAGTACAGTGATATTGTTTGTAAATCATTAATAACCACCCGCTATAATTAGAAAAAATCTTTTCTGTTAACCCAAATGCAATATTCCATCTGGATCGTTGATTCATGGCCTAACGTGCAGGGCCCGAATGCGAAAGGACATACGCGCTGCTTTGAAGAAGTAGCGCTTGCCCTCCAGTCTGCGTTTCGTGAACTTGGGCATGATGTGCCCATAGTAGACAAGCCGGAAAAAGCACAGGGACGCGTTATTGTGCTTGGGGCAGGAGTACTCGACAGGCATAAGGGCATCCAAATGCCCGAAGACGTCATCATCTATAATTTTGAACAGGTGCATGATGATGCGCGTTTCTTCCGCCCGAATAATCCGTATATCTATTTCCTGCGTCGCTACCCTGTGTGGGATTACAGCCATAACAACATTAGCCAGCTTGCTGCGCGCGGCGTAACCGATGTTACCATGTGCGGTGTGGGGTATATGCCTGAACTCAGCCGGATTAAGAAGGCCGAGACGGAAGATATTGATGTGCTCTTTATTGGCTCGATGCATGAGCGCCGCCAGAAAATTATTGACGAATTAAAACAGCGTGGCCTGCGCGTGCAGGTGATACAGGATATGTATGGCACGGCGCGTGATGCCATGATTGCGCGCAGCAAAATCATACTTAACGTTCATTTGCAGCCTGCCAATGTCTTCGAGGTTGTGCGTGTATCTTATATGCTGGCGAATAAAAAATGCGTTATCTCTGAAGATGGCGACGATAAGCAGCTTGAGGGGCCTTTTGAGCAGGCGGTGGTGTTTCGCTCGTATGACGAACTGGTTTCAGCATGCCTGGAATATGTGTCGGACAGTAATAAACGAAAGGGGCAGGAAGAGGCTGGTTTTTCTGCTTTCAAGCAGATGTCGCAGGTGCCTATGCTGAAAGCGGCGCTTGAGGCAAACGGAGTGAAGCAACCGGCTCATTCTGTATCACGAGAGCAGGCTTTAAAACCTGTGCTGCGTGATGTGAAACCCATACAGCGCGATGCTCGCCGGATCTTTGTCAATATAGCCAGTTACCGTGATCCAGAAATCGATGCGACTATCCGCAACATGTATGCGATGGCCAGTTTCCCTGGGCGGGTCTTTACGGGCGTATGCCTGCAGATTGATGAAAATAAAGATGCGCTGTGCACCATTAACAGCGACCGTCCATGGCAGATTCGCATCCGCAAGGTGCCGCTGAATGAAAGCAAAGGCGCTAACTGGGCACGGGCAGAGGCTCAGAAATTATGGGCTGAGGAAGATTATGTACTGCAGATAGACAGCCATATGCGTTTTGCAAAAGGCTGGGACGAAGCCATGATTGAGATGCTGGACGCATGCCCATCTGAAAAGCCGGTGCTTAGCACCTACGTGCCGCGTTATACGCCGCCTGATAACCTTACCTTGTGTGAAGATCACCGCCTGCGCATACGCGTTCAGGCATTTGGGAAGGGGGACACGCCGCAGCTGATCCACTTGAGCAAGGCCGTGGTGCCGCTGGGTGATAAGGAGCGCTGCGGGCTGTACCCATCGCCTTTTTATATCGCGAATTTCATGTTTTGCCATGCCAGTACGTTGCTGGAGGTGCCTTTTGATCCCTACATCAAGTTCTGGGGGGACGAAATTACGTTTTCCGCCCGCCTGTGGACGCATGGTTATGACATATTCCAGCCTGACCGGGTTGCCATATGGCACTACTGGCGGCGAGATGAATTGGCAAAAATACAGCCCTATCGTCGCCTCGATACACCCGACAGCAAAAGAGCTGCGTCACGCATAAAACATCTGCTTGGGTTTGAGCACAGTAATGATACAATAGCGCTCACTGAATTTGAACGCTATGGTCTGGGAAAAGAACGTAACCTTGATGATCTGTGGGCATTTGCCGGCATAGATTGGAAAGAGCGTACGATTACCGATTTAGGCAAGGAAGGGCGATGGAATATGGCTGCTAAGGGTAAGGCAAAGAAAAAGCTGGGGGGCAAGAGCGCTGCATCGGGCAGTGAAAATGCCGTTGTGGATAAAGCTGAGAAGAACGCCGTTACCACTGTGGATGCTGCGAGCAAGCCTGTATCCGGCCTGCCGCGCATCTTTGTGCAGATTCCCAGCTACCGTGATCCTGATTGCCAGAATACGATTAAGGATATGTTTGAAAAAGCAATGCATCCGGAACGTATCTTTGCGGGCATATGCTGGCAGTTCATAGCCGAAGAGGACAAGCATTGCTTCCAGGTGCCGTATGCGTATCCCAAGCAGGTGCGCGTTAAAGAAGTCGATGCGCGTGAAAGCCAGGGTGTTTGCTGGGCACGCAGCCTGACCCAGCAGCTATGGGATGGGGAAGAATTTACCTTGAGCATCGATTCGCATATGCGCTTTGAACTCGGCTGGGACAATACGCTGATTGAAATGTGGGAGCAGTGCAATCATAAAAAGGCGGTTCTCAGTGCCTATCCTCCTGCATTTATTCCGCCTGCTACATTAAATGAAG
>JAGVKI010000322.1 GCA_020050695.1 Alphaproteobacteria bacterium
CTTCTCACAGGATAAGCTCACCGAAGACGATATACAGGCCATTTTGCTAGCGCTTACCAGCCAGGAGGTGATCGACGAATTTACCTCCACCCTTGAATACAACACGGCTGTAAACTGGCAGGGCCGCGCGCGTTTCCGTCTCAACATCTTCCGTCAGCGCCAGAATACCGGCATTGTGGTGCGCCGTATCCGCACCGATATTCCATCGCTTGAATCGCTTGGACTGCCTAAAATCTATTCTGACCTTATCATGGAAAAACGCGGCATGATCCTGGTGGTGGGCCCAACCGGCTCAGGTAAATCCACGTCACTGGCGGCCATGATCGAACACCGCAACCAGCATGGCTTTGGCCATATCATAACGGTGGAAGATCCGGTGGAATTCATCCACGCCCACAATAAATGTATTATCACCCAGCGCGACGTGGGTATCGATACCTATTCCTTCGGTATCGGCCTTAAAAACGCCCTGCGCCAGACGCCGGATGTGATTGTGGTAGGCGAAGTACGTGATCGCGAAACCATGGAGCACGCGATTGTTTTCTCGGAAACCGGCCATTTATGCCTGGCTACGCTGCATGCCAATAATTCAAACCAGGCGATTGAGCGCGTTATCAACTTCTTCCCGGAAGATAAGCACCCGCAGGTATTGCTGAACCTGTCCTTTAACCTGAAGGCTATTTTATCGCAGCGCCTGGTGCCTAACAAACAGGGCGGGCGCACGGTGATTGTCGAGATCATGCTGAACCAGGGCCTGATCCGCAACCTCGTGCAGGAAGGCCATGTAAAGGAAATCCGCGAGTATATTGAAAAAGGCCAGGATGCCGGCATGCAGACATTCGACCAGCATTGCATCGACCTGCATCTGAAAAATATCATCTCTGAAGATGTAGCACTGGCTGAATCCGATAACCCTGCTAACGTACGCCTTGCCATCAAGCGCTTTGAGATAAGCAATAACCAGTCCCTCAAAAACTTAAGCTAGACGCTTCAGCTAAGCCGCTTCGATTGCCTGCAGGAACGCCTGTTCCAGCGATGATTTCCCAAAGCGCCCTTTAAATGCCGCAGGCGTATCCAGATAGGCGAGCATGCCTTGATGCAAAATACCGATACGGTCACATATCTCATCGAGATCAGACAAGATGTGCGAACTGAAAAATACGGTTTTTCCCTGTTTTTTCGCGGCAAGCAGCGCTTCTTTCAGGTAAATGCGTGCACGCGGATCAAGCCCGCTCATGGGCTCATCCAGCAGCAGAAACGGCGTATCAGACAGCAGCGCGCCAAGCAGCCCCAGCTTCTGGCCCATGCCTTTGGAGTAGCCCCCCACCTTCCCTGTGAGCACCTTGGGGTCAAGATCGAGGCTTGCGGCCATCCGCTCTGCTTTATCCATATCCAGCCTGCGGCCATAATAAGACAAGGTCAGTTCCAGATATTCTTTGCCCTTCAGATAACGCGAGGGCTGGAATTTTTCAGGCAGATAGGCGATATGCCTGCGCGTTGCTACCTGCTTTGCCTCCTGACCAAACCAGGAAACACTGCCCGCATCGGCAGTAGCAAGCTGGAGCATGATTTTGATCAAGGTGGTCTTGCCCGCGCCGTTGAGCCCTACCAACCCGAATATCTCACCATTATGAAGGGAAAACCCAACGTCTTTTAAGACGGGGCCTGCGCCGTAAGATTTACACACAGCAGCCACACAAAGGGGCATACTTACATCTGCAGGCTGAACGCTCATGATTTACGGTTTACGTTTAGGGCTTACGTTTACGGGCACCAAGGATTTCATCAATGAAATCCTTTTCACCACCCGGCTTCTCCGGGGCGGCTTTTTCACCAGGCAACGCATCGCCCTTGGCAGCTTTCGGGGAAAGGTCGATGACCATTGGCATTACCTTGCCTTCTACCACACGCATCACATAGGACGTGAAGGTCTGGTTAGGGCGCAGGGTAAAGGTAACTTTATGGGCTTTTACGTCAACTTTTACGTCCTTATTAGGGGAAACGTTCCATACCTCTTCCACCTTATGCATATCGCTGGGCATCCATTCCAGTTTTACCCGGTCCTTGTCGATCTCGATCACGCGGATACCCATACTTTCAGGTTCCTTGGTCGTCAATTTCTCGTTATTGACGCGCACGCTCCAGTCTTGCGGTGAATCATATACCAGGGATGCAAGGAAGAATTGCGGATACACAAAATAGCGCGCGCCAGGCCTACCCTTGTCGTCTGCGCCGCCGCCCTGAAGGCGCTTCAGGAAATCGAGGGCATCGCCATTGGTATCTCCTGAGGCAATACGCACATAGACCGCAACAGCCTTACGGATAGATGCCATCTCCTGCGCGGAGAAAAACAGGCTCTTTACCTGCACAGGCGTTTTCTTGCGTTTGGCTGCGGTATCTTCTACCTGCAGTGACTGGCCGCCAAACACAATGCTAGGGGCTGCCTCACCTGCTTTTGCAGCGGCTGTGGCCTGACTTGCTGGCGGTACAGGCGTCGATTTTTCAGCAGGCGCGGTAGTTTTATTGGCATCGGCCATAACCGCTGATGATGCCATGAGCAGTATGCCCGCCGCCAGCATGGCGAATGAATGCCGCACCAAACGTGCAAAGCCCTGTTTATTTAAGGAGGTCAACAGCATTGCTCTCCTCAGAATTTGCGGGTTTTATACCAAACCATTTGAATTTCACTTCGCCTACCACCAATGGGAAAGAGCCCTTCTGGCTGATAATGCGCAATATATCATCCGATAAGGTGCGCTGGCGCTGCAGGCTTATCTTGGTGACCTTGACGCTACCTGCCATCTGCAACTGCATGGCATTGATCATATTGTAGACATACTCGTCTGACACAGCTTCAAAATTTACATTCACGTCAGTGGCCTGTATGGAACCGCTGAGGCGTTTATAGCGCGGATCGGTCAGTTCTTCGATGCCTGACATGGTAAGTCGCAGGTTACCCAGGAAATACTCATCGTTATACTGGTTGAATTTATCCCTCGCCACCTGACGGCTGATACCCAGCTTGCCCTGGGCCTGCTTTTCCAGCGCTTCCTGATATAGCGGCGCATTCTGGCGAACCTTGGTGAATTTAGCCTGCAGGTCATTGGCTTCCTGCTGTAATGCCTGAGCTTCGCGGCGCAGTACACCCGTCTGTATTTCGTAATCATCGCGCACCTGCCCGAGATAGAAAATCGTACCGCCGATCAGCAGCAGCACACCAATAGCCAATGCGCCTTCTGTTACCACTTGTTTTAGCAGGGTTTCATATTTCATGGCAGATCCTCCGCGCCGGAACCGGGGACAGTTGCAGGCTGAGGCTCAGCAACCGTATCAAGCGCAGCCACCTTGCCTGTAATGGTGAGCACCACGTCTAAAGACTGGTTGGCAAGCGTGTTGGGTGACGCCGCCTTATTATTGCCAAAGGTCATATCGAGTTTCTCATCTTCTGAGAAAATGCTGGGCAGACGGCTAAAGGCAATTTCAAATCCCGGCAGCGCCTGCCTGAGATCAGCCAGCAGCTGAATGGAAACGGGTTTGAATGCTTCCAGCGTACCAATCCCTGGGAATTCCATCGTCAGCGTAGCGGTCACGCTGGCAGGATTTGCAGTAGCCAGCGGCTGGACAGGGATGCCTGCTGCAGGGCTGAATGCATTAGGCGCTGTTGCCATTTTACTACCATCGTCATAGGACACCTCAATGCCCTTGATAGAGACGGATGATTTAATTGCTTGCTGTGTGCGCTGCAACAGAACCAGCGGTGAAAAGCGCTCGCTTTCCAGCTGCGAATAGAGTTCGATCATATCGTTGGTTTTTTCAACATCAACAGACGACTGGCGAATGGCAAGCCTTACGAGTTCGAGGCGTTTTTGCTGTTCTACCTTCACGGCATCCTGGCGGTTTGCGTCCAGGAAGGTGGTATACATCGAAAGAATAATGCCAAGCGCATAGAGCAGCGTACCGATGGCAAACACCACCGCTGCTGCGCGCTGCCCAATGAGAAACTGGTAAAGCTGGCTGAATTTCTGTGATTGCGGTGTGTGCAATGTCAGCACATGGTTTTGGCTTCTGCCAATGCTGGCGGCCAGCACTACGTCGCCATACTGGTCAGCTGGCTGCGTAGCCCCTTCAATATCGAGATGATCAGCCACCTCATAAGGGGTGAGCACGTGCATCTGCTTTACACTGGCATTAAATTTAGCGGTATCCAGCACGCCGCGAATAGCGCTGGAGGCAATAATGTAGACGTCCAGGCCGCTTTGCGGATCAAAGGACAGGCGGCGCATATACTCGATGGTGCTGAGCATTTCCTGCTCGATATTGCCTGCCATCACTTCCGGGGTCGATTCACCGATAGGCTGGGACATTCGCGTAAAGACCACACGCCCATTATGCAGTATCACCTGGCGAAAGCCGCTGACCTTGTTATGGCTTACAAAGAATTTCCACTCGGAATTGCTTTCACTGCGAATCACTTTGCGTTCGAGCTGCTTGATCAGTATCTCCGATTCAGCCGCTACCAGGTAGAACCCCTGGAAACGGTTTGGCAGCGTATCAATGAAGTTGATCCAGTTTGCCAGCAGCGGTGTGCGCTCCAGCGAGATCATCATGAAATTCCAGTCTTTCCTGCCCGACTGCTCACGGCCAAGCACCACAGCGCCCTTAATATCATCGGCAGCAAAATCGCGCTCAAGCCTGCGGCGTATCAGCTTTTTGATGCTTAGCGCACTCACCGGAGGAAGCGTCTGCTGCACATACGACTGGTCAATGGTATCGACTACGACCAGCAGGGCGGCCTTCTTGTCGAACGCCATGTTTTCACGCAGGGTTTCAAGCTGCTGCGGATTGGTATCTGGAATAAACTGGCGGCTTTTAACAACGCTGTCGCGGATATAAACCAGGATGGCGCCCTCGTCGCCGATAAACAGCACGAACCGCGAATTAGCGCGGAAATAGCGGGATTTATTGCTGGCCAGCAAATCTCCGCCTCTTTTAGTCAGCCTATTTGTCAAACTCTCAAGCGCCATGATATTTACGCCCATGATATTTACACCATGTTACCCTTTGTCTATCCATGTGTTGTTGTACCATAGTTCATCAACACCTAAAATTTTATTTTGCTGAAGGATTCATATAACGGCCCAAATACCGCTGCAATCACCCAGAAAACCAATACACCCATAATGACCGTAAGGATTGGCTGGATGGCGCCGAGCATGGCATCCACCGAATCCGACACTTCGCGGTTGTAAAAGAAATTCACGTTATCGAGGGCTTCGGTCATATTACCGCTGTCCTCACCCACCTTGAACATACGGATTACCAGATTAGGGAACTGGTTGGAAACGCGAAGCGATGCCGCCAGCGTACTGCCTTCCGTCACGTTGATTTTCACGGCACTCACCGCATCCTTCAGAACGCGGTTAGCCACCACGTTCTTTGCTGATTCAAGGGATTCGAGCATGTCGATGCCGCTATTGAACATAATGGCAAAGAAATGGGTAAAGCGCGCCATGTCGATTTTACGCATGGTCGGGCCGATCAGCGGCAGGCGCAGCATCAGCCAGTCTATCCGGTGCGCAAACCCGTCCGATGTGCGGTACAGGAATGTAAGAAAGATAAACCCTCCAAAGGGTAGGCCCAATATCACATACCAGTATTCCTGGAACGCAGTGGAAACCGCAATCAGTGCGCGTGTATGCCATGGCAGGCTGAAACCCTGCGCAATGATGAAATCCACCAGTTTTGGCACCACAAACAGCATCAGTACGCTGATAACCACCGTAAGTACGCATAATAGCACCAGCGGATAGGTGGTGGCCTTGCGCAGTTTACGGCGAATATCGGCCATCCATTTTAAATGGTCCGCCAGGTGATTAAAGGAATCCGGCAGGTTACCGGTTTTCTCGCCCGCGGCGACCAGACCCACAAATACCGGGCTGAATACACGCGGATGCTCGGCAAACGCCTTAGACAGGATCACACCGTTTTTTACTGATTCATACACGCTGGAAAGCACGTCGCGCAGCTTGAGCGATTCGCTGGCATCACGCACGTCAGCAAGCGCATCATGCAGCGGAACGCCC
>JAGVKI010000147.1 GCA_020050695.1 Alphaproteobacteria bacterium
CGTTGGCCAGCAAATACATATGCAGCAGGCAACGATATTCGGCAGAGTTGGTAAGCCCCGGCAGCGTATCAATCTGCGAGCGAAGGCGCTCAAACACCTCGTCGCGCTCTTCCTGGTCCATATTGGAATAAGGCCGCTCTTCCAGCCCATCCATCAGTTCAGGGGGCATCGACATATGGCCGTTATCTTTTAACTGGCGCCATGCCACCACATCGCGCCATTTTTCTGCGAGGAATGGCTTATCGAATGGGGCATTAAAATATAAATCATCCGGCGCAACAAACCCTGCTATCTCATCGGCCACCTCGTAAAAGGGATGCGCATTAACACGCTTGCCACCCACTTCCATAGCAACAATGGGCCCCGCAGGATTTTCGCGTATAAGCTTCGTACCGGTTACTGCCAGCGCGTTCAGGTCAATATCGTACTCATAGCGCTTGCGGTCATACGGTATGGGATGACCGCTTAACTTGGCATCCAGATACTCCTGATAGGCGGGCTTAAATGGCAGTATGAAGGCATTGAACAGCTTAAGATGATACCCATCGTCTTCCTTTACCGCTTTGATGGAACCAAATTCAGTAAGGATATGGCGTTTGCGGTTAAGCCCGGTGGTTTCCGTATCGGAAAAACTGATGTTCATGTCGAACATGCGCTTCAGTTCCGCCTGCGAAAAGCGCTCCCTGCCCTGTTCGTCTAGGGTAATGTCCTGAATGGTGACTTTGTTAGACTCCGTCATCATGGGCACCGTTTAACTGGTGATTTATAAGTGCAGATTAGCCCCTGCTGGCTGACTTTGCCTGCGCCATCGTTGCATAGCTGCTATGAACCATAGCACGCCCGTTTGGCTTTAAAACCACGTCAGGCATCAATTGCTCAAGCGAAGACGTAGCAGGATCGAGCGCATTGATACGCGATTCCTTAATCACGAAATCACCTCTTTCCTGTTTCTCTTCATTTACAGCGCCGCCCTGAAAGGCAGTTGTAACCGCAGCAACGGACGCGCCAAGGAATTGCCTGCGCGTGGCTGTAACTGAGGTATTAGCTGCTTCTGAAGCCATGGCCGCAGCAAGCAGAGCGCCGCCGCCCCTCTTCTCCAGGCTTGATTGCTGGCTGAGTTCCGGCTTATCGGAATCATAGAGGGTACGAATTTCGTCCCCTTCTTTAATGCGCACCTCGATATGATCGCCTTTGATGGAAATCGTATCATTTTCGGTATGCGACATCTCCACCTTTGAACCATCTGGATAGGATAGCGGTATTTCCTTATATGGCTGCATCGGATTGCGATGGATATGCAAGTGCCTGTTACCAGGAATAGCAGCTACATTAATCTTATGCTTGGGATCCATGAACTGCGGCACCTCGATAGTATAGATGGCTTTATTGTCCTTCGTGCCACCTGCCAGAATAACATCGGAATACCACCATGTACCCATAGGATTCTGCGAGGTAACAAGCGTCCCCCCACCAGCAATAACCACACGTCCATCCAGCCCGCTTATATCAATTTTACCTTTATTGCCGGGGCCATGCAGCCAGACAGGCGGCGAGTTCCACGCCTCATTCACATTACCTTCGTAGCTATGCGGAGGCACTTTGTAATCCTTGCCGTCCACCTTCAGCGATGGGCCAGCGCCGGTATTACCCGCCATAACAACGGTGGAACCTTCAGGAATACTGCTGCTGCCATCAATCGGTATGACACTCATGCGTTCGAGTTTCTTTCCCGTCTTATCACTTGCTTCTTTCCACAGCAGTTCATCCTGCGGTATAGGCGGATTGGAATAAATATTGTCTACGTTGCTGCTTTTTATTTCGGTGAGTTCTTTCATGCCGACGCCACCTTCAAACAATACTTCACCCCAGTTATCCTCGCCGGCAGCTTTTAACTGAACGCAGGTCGTGCCAATGCCCCTGGTAACGTGATCAATGGAATCATCAGGCACAATAATGCTGCCACCGCGAATTGCCTTCTTTGCAGCAAACGCCTTGAACGGATCGCGGTTCAGCACAGCAAGCGCTACGCCCATGCCCGCTGGCGGCGGCACAGTGATTTCAATATCGTCTGCATTACGCAGTACTTTCTGCGACTGGAAATTCTTGGTGGTAACATCCTTGGATGTATAACTGCTGCCCTTATTGCCAATATCAGCAAGCAGCCCCATGCCAAAGTTACTGAACACGGGCACTTTAAGCACGTTTTCAGGTTTGGTGGCATCCTGCCCCTTACGGCTGATATGATATTCCCAACGCCGATCCTCACCGCCACTGCGGCGCTGGCCATAGCGGTCTGTGCCGCTAAGAGCTGCATTACCCTTAGTTTCGACCAGCACGATATTCAGCGCATCGTCGCCGCGTGTGCGTATTCCGATATTGGCGTTGATCTTCCATGTACGGTCTTCAGGCTGCACCTGAACAACGCGGCCCCAGCCTTCTTTGAGCATGATGCTCTCTTCCAGGGAAAGCATGCGGGATTTCTCACCGCCGCGCAGCAAATCATCCTTGCGTGCTGCCACATTGCGTGAATCAATGACCTCGCCTGTTTTTTTATCCACGCCTTCATAGCCGCGCTTAAGGGGCTGACCAAAAGGCCTCACCTCAACATCGTGCCGAATGATTTCGATTTGCGCGCTTAATCTTGTTTGTTCTTCCGAAAGTTTTTCGGATGCTGGATTCTTTATATCCGCCATAACAACACTCCCCTGTTACGTGATAATTCTGCCTGTTTTTAGTCTTTTACTTTTTTAATTACCTGCAGTTTTAGCAACTTTATAGGCTTGTGGGAATCGCAATACCGCCCGGTTTGGCACAACATTTATTAAGCTGCGGAATATAAAGCATAATAAAACATTTTTCGGCCGACCTCACATAAGAGGCCATAAAACAGAATCATTGCATATCAATTAGTTAGAAAAATAGCCACTGGCACGAGGCCAGTGGCTATAATGAAACGGCTTGGTTAGGGTCTTAAACGTAATTACTGCGCTGCAGGGGCAGAGGTAGCAGCCTTAGCCGCTTTACGGGCAGCACGCTTTTCTTTCATAACAGCGCGATGTGCTTCACGTTCTTCTTTGGTGAGGTTACCATCTTTATTGGTATCCATTTCATCAAAGCGCTTATCGTTAAACGCCTGCGATTCGGCTTTGCTTACAACACCGTCTTTGTTGGTGTCGATTTTTTCCATGGCGTGAGGGCCTTTGTGGCCTTCATGTTCATTTGCCATTGCAACACCAGAAACCATCAAAGCGGCCACAGCGGTTAAAATAATCGTTTTCATAGAGTCTCCTTAAAATCAGTTGTGTAAGTTAAAACATACATCCACATCGCTAATAATAGGTGCTTTCATTACGATTACAATCGCAACCATCTAACATGAACAAACTGTAATCCTACTGTAAGGAAATCAGGCAATGGCCCATTTTGAGATATGGTTCAGCAAATCCCTGAGCAATATTTGAAATTTAGAGGCATTGCCGGGCGTAAAGCCAAACGGATAGGATTCTTCCATGTAATTAACCTGCGCCAGTTCCAGCTGTATGGAGTGTATATCCTGAGCAGGATCACCATAATGACGTGTAATATAGCCACCTTTAAACCTGCCGTTTAGCACATGCGAATAGCTGCTGCCCGCGCATATGGCCATGAGTTCATCCACAAGTTCTAAATCGGCAGTGCGGCCACTATCAGTGCCAAAATTAAGGTCAGGCAGCTTGCCTTCAAATAAGGTTGGCACATGCGATGCAATCGAATGCGCATCAAACACCACAACGCGGCGCGAGTCCTGTTTTAAATCGGCGATCAATGATGCGAGTTTGCGGTGATAGGGTTGCCAGAAGCGCTCGATGCGCTCGTCAATTTCCTGTGCGGATGGTTCCTGCCCTTCTTCATAGAGCGCAGAACCATCAAACAGCGTGGTAGGGCAAAGCGTGGTGGTAAACTGGCCGGGATACAGTGATACGCCATTTGGGTCGCGGTTCAGGTCAATCACATAGCGCGAGTGTGTCGCCGCTAATATATGTATGCCCATTTCCTGCGCAAACGCGTACAGCCTGTCTACGTGCCAGTCCGTATCCGGAAGTTGCTTGGCGGCAGGCGTAAAGCGTTCTAATATGTCGCCCGGCACGTGCGTTCCCACATGGGGAATACTAATTACCACAGGTAATGTGCCAGCAATATAATGATAAAGTTCCATGCCGCTATGCTATAGCTTTGCGGTGACAGGCGCAAGAACATGGAGGAATGAATGACACAGGCAGAGCGTAAAAATCTTGCAAACAAGCGCATTATCAAGGCCGCCCATGGCACTAAACTCACCGCCAAAAGCTGGCTGACCGAAGCGCCGCTGCGCATGCTGATGAATAACCTCGATCCTGATGTGGCAGAAAATCCTGATGAACTGATTGTGTATGGCGGCATCGGCAAAGCGGCGCGCAACTGGGAATGTTTTGATGCCATTGTCAACAGCTTAACCAACCTCGAAAAAGATGAAACGCTGCTGGTGCAATCGGGCAAGCCCGTGGGTATATTTAAAACCCATGAGAATGCGCCGCGCGTACTGATTGCCAATTCAAACCTGGTGCCAAACTGGGCGAACTGGGAACATTTCCGTGAACTCGACCGCAAGGGGCTGATGATGTATGGCCAGATGACCGCAGGCTCGTGGATTTATATCGGCAGCCAGGGCATTGTGCAGGGCACCTACGAAACCTTTGCCGAAATGGGCAGGCAGCATTACAAAGGCGACCTGGCGGGTAAATGGGTGCTGACGGGTGGCCTGGGCGGCATGGGCGGCGCGCAGCCGCTGGCCTGCACCATGGCGGGCGCATCCATGCTGGCGGTGGAATGCGATGTGACACGTATCCAGAAACGCCTCGACACCCACTATCTCGACCATCGCGCTGATACGCTCGACGAAGCGCTGCGCCTCATCCAGCAATCCTGCGCGGACAAAAAACCAATCTCCGTTGGCCTGCTTGGCAATGCGGCAGATATATTCACCGAACTGGCCAAGCGCGGCATAAAGCCCCACGCTGTCACCGACCAGACCAGCGCGCATGATCCGCTGAACGGCTACCTGCCCTGCGGCATGACGATGGATGAAGCGGCAACGCTGCGCATAACCGATCCCGAAGAAATGGTACGCCGCGCAAAAGAATCCATGGCCGTGCAGGTAAAGGCCATGCTTGCATTTCATAAGATGGGGGTTCCCACCTTTGACTATGGTAACAACATCCGCCAGATGGCAATGGAAACGGGCGTAAAAAACGCGTTCGAATTTCCGGGTTTTGTGCCTGCCTATATCCGCCCGCTTTTCTGCCGTGGCATTGGCCCTTTCCGTTGGGCGGCGCTGTCTGGCGATCCCGCTGATATTGCAAAAACCGACGCCAAGGTTAAAGAACTGCTGCCTGACAATAAACATTTGCATCACTGGCTGGATATGGCGCAGGAAAAAATCAAATTCCAGGGCCTGCCTGCGCGCATATGCTGGGTCGGCCTTGGTGACCGTGCAAAACTTGGCCTCGCCTTTAATGAGATGGTGGCTAGCGGTGAACTTTCCGCGCC
>JAGVKI010000124.1 GCA_020050695.1 Alphaproteobacteria bacterium
AGTGAAATGACCACCGAGCGTTTGCAGCGCGGTGTAGAGCGCAACAAGAAGGCCATCAACCAGCATTACGTCAAGATCATGGCGGAAATAATCGCCGATCCTAACCTTGCTGAAACTTCGGTTGATCCTGAAACCGGCGATAGTTTTAACGTGAAATCCGAACTGCGCACGATCATGTGGCGCGTAATGCAGAAAATCAATCCTGACGATCTGGAAAAATACATTCACCGCCATCTGGAAAATAAAATCTCGCCAGCGGCTTTGGAAGAAATCCGCACGCTGCACAATATCCGCTATCGTTATGATTCACCGGAAAAAGCGCAGGCGCTGGGCGTGAAGCTTGACGAGCCCGCGTATGTGAATTCGCATGAATTCCTCGATGACCTGGCGGCGATCCGCGAAACACCGGGCGCTGAGTTCCCTGCTTACGTTCTTCCTGATGGCCGCAAAGCTAACGTGTCCAAGCTTGATGTGTTCTATGTGCAGGTCAATAACTTCGGCAATTCTGCGCTCAAATCACAGGTGCGTGAGAATGGTGAAATGCACGCCGAAGTCATGGAAATGATTTTAAAGGAACTCAGTGACCGTGGCATTCAGGTGCCCGGCTATGACCCGGCCAACCCGGCATCGGCGCATACGCGTGAGGTAATTGATGCAGCGCTTGATATGGTGATGGACGACCAGAAGCATCCGGGTATCGGCATGCGTATCCATGAAATACTGACGCAGCGTATCGACAGCCTGCAAGACGCGGTGCGCAGCATTCAGGATAAGATGGCGCAGGGCCGCCCGATTGAAGAAGAAGACCGCAATGAAGTGAAGTTTTATGAAACCCTGCAGGGCTTCAGCACCGCAGCGCATAACGCTGATACCATTCCGCGCTACCTGATTGCCGAATGCCATTCGGATGTGGATGTGCTCGAAGCCTTCTTCATGCTTAAATCCATGGAGCCTAACAATACGCGTCACTCGGTGACCGCTACTGAAAAAGTAGATATTGTTCCGCTGGTGGAACATCGCGATGACGTGGTGCATATTCCGGAAATTTTAGAGAGCGTTTATAAGAACCGCCATTTCCGCGAACATCATAACATGCTCACTCACCCTGAAGATCCGGCTATCAATGTGCAGGATCACAAGACCGGTGAGAACAAACCGCTTACGGTGGCTGAAGCCAAGCTCATCTATCACCTGCCGGTGGAAGACGGTGATGAAAAACGTCTCGTGCGTGCAACCAAAATGGTGATGGGCGCAGGCAGCGATATTATGAAATCCGCTGGTACTGCGGGCGCGGCGCTCGTGCAGAACATGATTGAAGACACGCGCGCTAAATTACTTAGCCTGCCAGAACCTGTGCTGCTTATCGATTATACGGGATCAGGCGGCGGCGTGCATCGCAGCCAGCCGGTAACCAGCATGGATGAAACCGTGCAGGGCCGTTCCCTGCGCATGAGCCCTGACAGCGTGAAACAGAAAGAACTGATCACCCTGTCGCAGCATCTGGAAAAGCGCCTGCATCTTGATGACCAGGCACCGCACACCCATCAGGACCGCCAGACGCAGGTGCTGACCGCGCAGCTGAACCTGGGCAATATGCTGGGCCTGCCAGTGCGCAAGGATTTGTGGAACGAGCAGACCAAAGAGCGCGTAAGCGCATGGAGCGATAGCTACCAGAAGCTTTATAACTCCAAGGAGTTTTCTGCGTATCTGGGCTTTACCGCCGATCCGTTTGTCAAGCTCACCTCCTTTGCCGCGCGCTCTGCCGCACGTGCCAAATCCAAAGGTGACCAGGGTGGGTTCCCGCCGCTGCTGGACGTAAAGAACCTGCGCGCTATCGGTTATGGTGCAGCACTTAATTCGTCGGGCAGCTGTGCATCCCTATTCTTTGGCGCCAGTGACTTCATGAAGCTGGATGCAAAAGGCAATATCCCGGACGATCAGAAAGAAGTGCTGACTGATTTATATCTGCATGATTTCAAATCGCAGGACGCGCTCAACCGCGCTACGTTCGGCATTGCCATGGCGAATATGGATACGGCCTGGGCCTATCTGGGCCTCAAGCGTGAGCGCGATGATGCAGGTGAAGTGCATATCGTTGACCAGAAGGGGCTTTCGGTTTCTACCCGTGAACTGGCGCAGGAAAATGCGCAGGTACGCTCGGCCATGAAAGTGATGAAAGAAAACCCGTCCGCGCTTACCTTGTCGCAGAAGGAAATTGTAGCGGCGCATGTACTGGCTAATATCGATATTGAATACCAGCGTACATCAAAAGGGCTGCTGCAATTGCAGCGTATGATCAAGGCAAAGCCGCTGGAGACCAGTTCGGCCAAGCCTGAAGCACAGCAGCTTACCGAGGAACTGCCCCTGGCGCTGCGTCAGCAGATCGAAGCGTCACGCACCAATATCGACCCTGAGCGTGAGTTCATGGCCGACCTGTTCCGTAAGGTGGTTGATAAGGAAATGCCGCTGCCTGACCGTAATGATAAAACCATCTATCCGAAGATTTATCATTCCATGGGCGCTAATTTCGAGTGCTTTGAAAATGCCCCGCGTGCCTATACACGTCCGTCATGGGCGCTGTCCTATGAACTGCAACACCAGCAGGCGGTAACCCTA
>JAGVKI010000206.1 GCA_020050695.1 Alphaproteobacteria bacterium
AACGGCTTTTACGCTTGGGGTCACTTCCGGTGCGTTATTGTGAACATACAAGGTAGGCTTTGTAGCTTCGGCGTGATTTGCACCATTTACGGCTGCGACTTCAGTGGTTGCCATAGTAATCGTCTCCTTTTGGATGTTTGCAGGAGCCGCGGCTGCGGCCTGCGTTTGGGTGGTTACTGCCTGCACGGGTGCCGCAGCTTCTTTAGGTGGTTCCGCTTTTACTTCGATCTTGGTTTCAGCCACAGGCTGGGCAGCAGCAGCCGGAACTTCCGGCTTAGCTTCTACTTTAGCTTCAGGTTTTTTTTCTGGAACTTTAGGTGCTTCCGGGGTCACCGAAAACTGCGCACCCTGCATGATGATGGGAGCAGATGCCTGAGGTTTAGCTGCTTCAGCCTTTACTTCAATTTTGCTTTCAGCCTTAGGTTCAACAGGTTTAACTTCGGCAGGCTTGGCTTCGGCAGGCTTGGCTTCGGCAGGCGCCGCTTCCACCGCTTTCGTTTCCGCTGGCGCAGCAACTGGCACTTCCACCTTGGCTTCAACTTTAGCTTCTGGCTTTTCTTCGGTCTTGGCTTCCATCGGTTTTGGCACGACTACTGGCTCAAGCAGAGCGGTAGACGCCGCGTTCGTAGCCGGAGTTACCACGTCATCGCGCTTGGTTGCCAGTTTGATCTCTGGTTTGATTTCAGCCTTGGTTTCAGGACGCAGTACCATTTCGCCAACAGGATGCGAAATTTCGCCCACATCATTAATCCGGCGATAGATGGTGGCATACACTTCCATGCGGCCATCGTTATATTTTTCAATTTCCAGGGCGTGCTCATTGCTGTCACTCACCAGGAGCGTGTAGGTAAAATCCTGGCCTTCCGAGGTAGCAGGAAGCGCAACCTTGCGGTGGTCACCCTTGTAGATACGGCCTTTCAGGCCATGAATTTCACGCTTATAGGAATTAACCAGCCAGCCTTTGAACTCCGGCACATTATCCTTGCAGGCAAGGCGCGGCGCGTCCGGGCTCATCATGCTGCTTTCCAGTTCGGTGGCATCAAACAGCCGGCTGCGCTCATCAAGCGGCACGCGGCGCGAAATGGCCAGATACTGCTCACCATCCGCCTCGGCAACGATCATCGAAACCGAAGGTTCACGATCTTGCGACAGCACATAGGAGGTAAGTGTTTCGGTACCGAACTGATACGTATTTATAGCACTGACTGAAAGGCGGCGGCCATTGAGCAAAGCCTGCGGCACAAAGCCAAAGCCGATGGAACTGCCAATCTGCAGTTGATCTTCCTGTAGCCGTTCCTGCTGTTGAACTTTCTTTACCGGTTTCCAGAAATCGGCAATCACATCTAGCATAGTACCCTAACTCCGTTGCTCTTATTCTTGTTAGAATTATGTCAGCCGGTTTTTAGTTAACCGTTCTTTTCATTAACCATTCTTCTGGCGCATAATTCTTGCTTTGTCGCGTTGCCAATCGCGCTTCTTGATCGTTTCTCGTTTTTCGTACGATTTCTTACCAATAGCTACTGCGAGCTTTATTTTGGCAAGGCCGCGCGAATTAAAATAAAGGGAAAGTGGTACAACTGAAACCCCTTTCACCTTAAGCCGCCCCACTAACTTTTTTACCTGCTTTTTGTGGAGTAGCAGCTTCCTAGGCCTAAGCGGTTCGTGATTGAAGCGGTTGCCCGATTCATATTCGGCGATATACGCATTCAGCAACCAGAGTTCACCGTCTTTCTCAACAGCATAGGCATCAGCTATATTAGCTTTGCCCGCTCTAAGCGACTTAACTTCCGTACCTGTCAGCACCATCCCGGCTTCCAGCTCTTCTTCGACAGCATAGTCAAACCGCGCCTTACGATTAAAGGCGACAGTACTTCCCGACGATGTCGATGAACCAGACATAGGAACCGCTAATAAAGATGAAAAAAACTTTTAGAGCAAGCGCATTTTATTTAACACATCTGACACGTGTTTTTTGCCCTCATCACTAAGCATAACAAGGGGTAGACGTACATCAGGCTGGCATTTACCGAGCAAAGCTGCGGCATACTTAACCGGTGCCGGGCTGGTTTCGCAGAACATCACGTTATGCAGCGCTACCAGTGGGTCATTTAACTTAAGTGCCTTGGCGTAATCCCCTGCCAGGCAGGCTTCCTGAATTTGGGCGCACAGCTTAGGCAGGATATTCGATGTTACCGAAATACAGCCATGACCGCCAGAGGCATTAAAGGCAATCGCCGTCATATCTTCGCCGGAAAGCAGCTGTAGCGGCTTTTTAAGCTTTGAACGCAGTGTATACACCCTTGCCAGGTCACCGGTTGCGTCCTTTACGCCTGCGATACGCGGCAGTTCTGAAAGCCGGGCCAGTGTGTCATCCGTAATATTGATCACGCTGCGGCCGGGGATGTTGTAAATCACGATCGGCAGGTCCACTGCGTCATGAATGGCCTTATAATGCTGGTAAATGCCTTCCTGGGTCGGCTTATTGTAATAAGGAGCCACAATCAGCGCGCCGTCAGCCCCTGCCTTTTGGGCATGCTGGGTCATCATAATGGCTTCATCGGTGGAATTTGAGCCTGTACCGGCCATAACAGGCACCCTGCCCTTGGCTACCTCAATACACAAGGCCACCACACGGTTATGCTCATCATGGGTAAGGGTTGGCGATTCCCCGGTCGTACCACAAGGCACGAGGCCGTGTACGCCCTCGTTTATCTGCCATTCCACAAAGGACTGGAAGGCCTGCTCGTCTACCTTTCCGTCCTTAAACGGGGTGATCAGCGCGGTGTAAATGCCTTTAAACGTGACAGCGCCCAAAGCCTTGACTCCTTAAAAAACCTATATGTTATTCAATTAACACGGAACATACCCCTGCCAGAGGATGAGTCAATACGATTTTGAACAAACTCTTGCGTTAGGCTTTCGACTAGGTTAGGAACTGTTTTCCGTTTACAGCAAATCATGGTGTAGACGGATATGTTTAGACGCTGCCAAATATACAGGAAGCGTTTGGATTGTCGGGGAGTAGCGCAGTCTGGTAGCGCATCTGGTTTGGGACCAGAGGGTCGCAGGTTCGAATCCTGTCTCCCCGACCATTTCTTTCAAAGAAATAGCCTCTTTACGCATTTACCCACTATTTCCACGTTACGACAGGAATATACGAACAAAGGATGCTGTCCGTATCTAGTAGCTGAGAAATTTCCAGGCCGCTACAGGCGGAGATTATATTACCGTGAAAATGACGTTATTGTTGTTTAATGAACTAATTATCAGGCGGAAACTGTTGGCTTCTGGCGGGTAATATGGCGGCTGAGCAGTATTAGCAGTAGCAATGTGCCGGTATAAAACAGCAGCTGGATAGACGTCGGCTGCGAGGTGTAGCCAACCAGAGCCTGCAATACGCGCCCTATGACGCTGCCATCTTCGAGCAGCCATGAACTATCCCATACCGGCTCGGAAAGCGTTTCGAAATAGCCTGCCGCCGACAAAAACGCGACCGCCTGTGACGTGAGGCCCGCGACAAGCAGCATAAGCAGCCAGCTGGTGACATTGAGCATATGGCGCGCGGCAATACGCAGCAGCCCATAATACAGCATCACGCCTGCGGCCGTTCCAAGGAACGCCCCGAGCAGGCAGCCTGCTATAATTGAACTAATCTCCTGGTCACTGAGAATCATGCCATAGATAAACAGCACAATCTCCGAACCTTCGCGCAGCAGCGCCAGGCCTACAATAAGCGAAAGCGAGTAAAACGGAAGACTGCCGGAACGCACGCCGTTACCTACTTCGCGCAGCTGCGCGGTAAGTTCGCGGGCATGCTTTTTCATCCATACCAGCGTCCAGCCAATCATAAGAGCTGCCGCCAGTAATATAACTGCGTTGAATACTTCCTGGCCCGAGCCGGAAAGCGCCGATGCAATCGATTCTGCAAAAAACGCCACCAGCGCGGCGCCAGCCACACCTGCGGCAATACCGCCAAGAATCCAGGGCATCCGGCCTGCCAGCCCACGGGTGGCTGCAAGCAGGACGCCAACAATCATGGCGATTTCCAGCATTTCACGGAAAATAACAATAGCAGTCGAAAGCATCGGCGTATCCTTTAGCAGGTCAGTAATTGCTTATTTCGCAACAATTTTACCTTGTGCGGTTTTCTCGTGGAATTCACCAAAGAATTTATAGGTACCTGGTTTCAGTGCGCCTATTTTAATGGTCGCTTCGCTGTTGCCCTTGATAATCTTTTCACGCTTCAGATCGTGGCTTTCGAATTCCTCCGGTGATGCATCTTCATTCTTCACCAGTATGCTGAACGCCTTGTCGGCAGGCACTTCCAGTTCAGCTGGCGTAAATTTGTGGTCTTTGATGGTGATGGTGTAATCCGCTGCATAAGCGGCAGAAGACATCATTACAAGCGAGGAAAGCAGGACTAAACGTGTAAGAGACATAACAAACCTTTTTCATGTAAATCGCTTTATATGCCGAAGGCCATCGCCATTCCGGCACCTT
>JAGVKI010000241.1 GCA_020050695.1 Alphaproteobacteria bacterium
ATAGATAATAATATTGCCCTGGTCGTCCGGCGTGCCGTCAGTAAAGGCATTATCAGTTGCAGCACCGGTTTGCTGCTTAGCCCTGGTCGCATCCAGATGCTGTACGATGGTTTCTTCCAGTTCTTCATACGTGCCAAAACCACCCGGCATGAACACCTTGGTGCCCGTGTCCAGCAATCCCTGAAGGCGGCGGAAGCGGTTGCCTGCCTCAAAATAGGTGATAGCCGGCGGCGGGTTACCCGAAGGGCTTTCCATCTCAAGCAGCGGCACCATGCTGTAACCATAGAACATATCGCGCGGAATCAGCTTCTCGTTCGCCATTTCTTCGAGCAGGCGCGGATTTTTTAAAATAACCTTTTCAGCCTCTACATGACCGTCCGCTTCGGCATAACGACTGATCTGCGCTTTGTAATAGTCGTTACCATCGCCTTTAAGCAACTGGTCGATATGGTACTGGATAAAACCGGTATGCACCGAGCCCATACCGCCTTCGACCGAACCTGCACCCGTTACGATGCGCCAGCCTTTTTCCGCGCATATATAGCCAAGATTCTTTGCATCTTCCATATCACGCTTGGAATTAGTGGCATGGCCGCCGCCGATGAAAACGGTATAGACGCCATCACTCGGCACGCTCTGGATATTCGGCTTATAGCTGACTTTATTGACCGTATCGTGATGCTTTTTGATAATCGGTGTACGCTGGCGAACGTCCTTGATTTCGGTAAGCGCGCGCTTCATTTCCTCATTGGTGTTAACGATGTAGAATGGCAGTTCGCCCATCGTGTTGCCTTTGGCATAGGCATCGCCCAGCAGCGCCAGCACGTCGTTAAATCCGCCCGTGCGGTTATCCAGCACAATGGGCACCCCCATCGATTCAGGGTCGGTCTCGGCAGTCACCAGCGTATTGAGCACCATGCGCAGGTTAGGATCGGATTTCAGTTCGGTTTTGCTGGTTTCATGCTCCTTGGGCATCAGCACCAGGACGTCGGCATGATCGAACTGCTTGATGTTGGGGTAATGCACCATTTCCTGGCGGGTCGGCAGGCCCACACTCAGCAGGTCGTTAATGCGCGGCATGCTTATATCTGTATCCGCGCTGGCATCATCCATGAGATCCGGGTTCAGGTACGCGATGCGCACCGGGCGTTTACGCTCTTCCGATGTGGTACGGCGCTTACCGATCAGTTTCTGTAAATATTCCGTCACCTCGCGGCGGGCGTAATGTGCAGGAAGATCCGCACTGGAGAGGGTATGCAGCCCCTTATGGATCAGTTCTGCCAGGGTGTGTTCTTCACCCTTTGCCTGCCCGTCAAGCACCTGCACGAAATTGGAGTTGATAGCAGCGCCATTTTCGACATTATTCAGGCGTTCGCGGTATTCTTCCTCACTCAGCAAACGGCCATGCGACTGGGTCTTGATCGGAAAATATTTGCCAAGGCGCGGCGATACGAATGATACGTTGGTGGTATTGGTGAAGCGCAGTTCTTTCAGGTCAAGTTCCTTGCTGGCGCTGTAAATCATTTCGAGCAGTTCGGGAAAGCTGCCTTCGAGATGCTCCTGAAGCGGTTTCAGGTTAGGGCCGGGGAAACCAGTCTTGTGCAATTTTTCAAGCAGCCAGCTGTCCTGCGGGCGCAGCTTTGGCGTCATCTCGCGCACGATAATATCGATAAAGGCTTTTTCCGTAGCCGGATCATCAAACACCAGCTGCCAACCGGAATCTTCCGTCATACCCATGATTTTAATGCCGTCATCGCCCCATAGCTTATTGGGCACGGCATGCAGTTTCAGGCCGATCAGTTCATTGATGCCGGGATTTTCCAGAAGCTTCAGCTGCTGGTCGCGCTTTTCACCCAGATTGCCATCATAATCATTGGTCATCTCTGCGGTTTTACGCGTTGCAATCCCCAGCGAACCGCTATCGGTAAAATAGGCGTTCAACCCGGCGAAATGCTTGTCGTCCTTGCCAAGTTCGGAAAATAACAGGCGGTATATATCGCGTTTGTCTGGGGAGGAAGTGGACAGCACAATGATCGAGCGATTCAATTCGCTGGTAAACTCTTCTTCAGTCATTTGCCGGCCCTTACCCATATGATGGTCCGGCTTAACTTCGGCAGCAGCCTGAATGATACTGTCCGTGGTAGGCACTATCTGGCCTGTGCTGGTAATATCATCGCTCATGCTTATTCCCCTTTGGTCTTTTTACAGTGCAGACGCCTGTTTTATATCGGCTAATCGTTAATTAGCGTTAACATTCTGGTGGTTTTATCCACAGTGTCAATGCTTTTGTTTCATAATTGGACATGGCTGGAAACAGCGCTCTGTCCTGTCAGTGTATCCTTATGGGCTCAGCAATACCGGCCATTGCATCCATTTTCGGGCTGACAAAGCGGTACGGCAAAAGTTCACGCATGGAAAAGCTGACCATATGGCGCTGCAGATCAAAGCTTTTCTTATCGTTAAGGATCATCACATGCACATTGGCGCCGTCAACGCCGGTCAGGCTATTGCCCATCGCGTCTTCCAGCTTTTTGCCGTTACGCACGCCTGCCTTGGAAAGCCGGTCACGCGCCGCGCCATCAGGCAGCTTGATCTCAACACTGGCATGCGGGTTATCCGCCGCCTCGCTAAGTTGTTTGGGCATTTTCTCAAAATCCACCGACATTACAAACATGTCGGTAATGCTATGTGCGGTCGGGTGCAGGGCAAGCGCCGACTGGATCGCATCGGATTCGGCTGGCTGCATAGCAGTAGTAAAGCCGTTATCCAGAGAAACCCCCATGTAATATTCGCCGTTATCCAGACGAACCACAGCAATGCGCGCGGATTTCAAAGGTTTCGAAGAACGCGCCGACAAGCCATGCAGCGTATCGACCATCAGGTCATTGATCTGCCCAAGTACTTCTTCCTTGCTGCAGCCAGCGTGCTTATTCAGTGCGGCAAGCGCGTCTGACTGTAGCGCTGTATTCATCGCCTGCTGTGTCAGCGGTTCATTGATCAGCTGCCAGCCGGCACGCATGCTGGCCTTTATCATATTGTCGCCGTCAGGCACCTGGTATGTCACATGCGGCAGCAACTGGCTGATGGTACGGCTCATCACCTGGTTGGGCTTAAGTTCGGATACCGGGCAGCCATCATCGGCAAGCAATGGTTCATTGCCTTTGTTCAGCGGCAGCATATGCACACGCGTTTGCCCATCCATCGCACCGGAGATGCGCTGCACCTGATTATTCCATATAACATCAAGACAACTGCCGCACGGCGTATTACGGCGCCCCATATCAGACGCTTCAATTTCAATGGCATTGGCAAGGTCAGCCTTGCCGCCCATAAACCATAAATCAGTGATTTCCATGCCGATGCCTTCGACATTGACCGCGAGGGTTGCCGCATTGGCTTCAGCGCAGTTACGGGTGGTTTTGGGGTTTTGCAGATGGACATTGGCAGCCATGTAGTATTTACCGGCTTTGGTATGTATCAGTGCGGCGCCATGGAACATCTGCCCGCCACGCTCATGATCCCACGCGTTCTTGCGCTGTGCAGCCAGCATATTATTGATCACATAAAGACGTTTTGATTCATCGCCCTCCACTTCAGGCGGGATGGGGACTTCCGTGAAGCCATCAAACGTATCGTAGCCATGCTGGTGCTGCGTATGAATGCGCACTTGTGTCATGATGCTCTCCCGTTTACCGCTCAGTACCTTCTATTCCATCGATTGGAATATGGACCGCATCTATTTGTTAAAGGTCGTTAATATATTTGCGATATCGCTTGGGTTGTCAATGGTTTTCGTCTCATATTTGGACAGCTGGTTACGAAACCAGGTCAGCTGGCGTTTGGCATAATTGCGTGTGGCTTGCTGAGCCTTGGCTATAGCCTCCTCAAGGGTCATTTCGCCTGCGAGATAAGCTGCAAGTTCTACAACCCCGACGGATTTCATGGCTGGCACATCCGCCGGTAAATGCATGGAAAGCAGCAGCTTGACCTCGTCTACTGCGCCTTGCTCCATCATGGCAAGAAAGCGTGCATCGCAGCGCTCATAGAGGGTTTTTCTATCTATATCCATTTGATATATTTCAAAATAATTCGCTGGATACGGCGGCTGCACCGCTTTTTCCTGCCACCAGGAAAGCGGCTTTCCGGTACCCAGCCATACCTCATAGGCACGCAGTAGCCGCTGTGTATCCCCTACTTTAAGCTTTGCTCCCAGCACCGGGTCTACCGCCATCAGCCGCTCATGGAAAGCGGCGTGCCCCATGGCGTCCATATCGTTGCGCACCTGGATACGCACCTGCGCGTCTACGGCAGCAATATCGGCAATACCCTCCAGCAGGGCGCGGATATAAAGACCGGTGCCACCCGTTACAATGGGAAGCAGGCCTTCGCCCAGCGCCCAGTCAATCTCCATGCGCGCCAGGTTG